>CAYGTM010000423.1:0-2509 GCA_964352795.1 uncultured Phycisphaera sp. | reverse complement strand
CTCGACGAGGTTTCCCGGGGCCTGCCCGCCGTCCTGCCCGTGCGCATCAACGATGCCGCCCTGGCCACCGACATCCACGGCTTTGCCGCCTACACGCCCTTCCCGACGTACGCCTTCCTGGCCGGCCGCGTGAATCGGGTGCTGCTCTACACCGAGCCGGCCAACTTCCAGAGCCGATTGGCCATCGACCCCGCCAGCCACGGCGGTGCCGCCAACCCCGGGGCGTTCGAGGTGACCCTGGGCCTCGAACTCCTGCTCTACAACGAGCGCGGGTCCATGCTCGCCTGGCGGCACCCCGAAGAGCGCGTGTCCATTCGCAGCGATCGTCCCCGCTCGGAAATCTACTTGGGCTCGATGATCGACCTGCCCGCCTCGCTCAGCGTCGGCCGATACCAGCTCAAGGTCATCGTCAGGGACCATGCGGATGGCTCGGAAGATGAGCGGGTTATCCCTATCAAAATCGTGGCCGACCCGGCACTGACAACCCGATCGACCCGAGGCCGCTAAACGTCCGTATAGATCACCAGTTGGTCCCATACCCCTGCCGGTTCGGCAGCCGAGGGTGGGTCCGATCATGGATCGGCCGGGCTTTGGCATTGCCAATGGTCCGCCCGACCCCCCGGGAGGCGTTTTAGGGCCACCCGGGCGGAAAGTGTGCGACGGGGTGCTCGGTTTGAGCAACTGGCATGGGCCATGCAACCGATACCCCGGAATGCGTCGATGCTCGGCGGGCTTGGTGCCCTATGAACTTCGGCAATCGCCGGGAGGGCTCCAAGGCCTCCCGGGCATGGATCGACAGGACTATGTTCGGATCGATCCCTTTGGAGGTGCGGCATGTTTGAACGGTTCACTGACCGAGCCCGCAAGGTGATGGGCCTTGCCAACCAGGAAGCCCAGCGCCTCAACCACGAGTACATCGGGACCGAGCACATCCTGCTCGGCCTGGTGAAGGAAGGCTCGGGCGTTGGTGCCAACGTGCTCAAGAACCTCGACGTCGACCTGCGCAAGGTCCGCCTCGAAGTCGAGAAGCTCGTCAAGGCCGGCCCCGAGATGGTGACGATGGGCAAGCTGCCCCAGACGCCGCGCGCCAAGAAGGTCATCGAATACGCCATCGAAGAGGCTCGCAGCCTCAACCACAACTACGTCGGCACCGAGCACCTGCTGCTGGGCCTGCTGCGCGAGCAGGACGGCGTGGCCGCCCAGGTGCTGCGCAATCTGGGCCTCAAGCTCGACGAGGTGCGCGAGGAGGTCCTCAACCTGCTCGGCGCATCGGGCGAGAACTCGGGCGGCGAGGAAGGCTTCGCCAGCGCGGGTGTTTCGGGCAGCGGGCCCGGCGAGGCCCGCAAGGGCAAGAGCCGCACGCCCGCCCTCGATTCCTTCGGCCGTGACCTGACCGAACTGGCCAAGGAGAGCACGCTCGACCCGGTGATCGGCCGGGCCAAGGAGATCGAGCGCGTCGTGCAGATCCTCTGCCGCCGCACCAAGAACAACCCCGTGCTGCTGGGCGAGGCCGGTGTCGGCAAGACCGCTATCGTCGAGGGCATGGCCCAGCGCATCATCTCGGGCGACGTGCCCGAGATCCTCCACGAGAAGCGCATCGTCGTGCTCGACCTGGCCATGATGGTCGCGGGCACGAAGTACCGCGGCCAGTTCGAGGAGCGCATCAAGGCCGTCATGAACGAGGTGCGTCGCGCCAAGAACGTGATCCTGTTCATCGACGAGCTGCACACGCTCGTGGGTGCCGGTGGTGCCGAGGGCGCCATCGATGCCAGCAACGTGCTCAAGCCCGCCCTGGCCCGCGGCGAGATCCAGTGCATCGGCGCGACGACCTTCGACGAGTACCGCAAGTACATCGAGAAGGACGCCGCCCTGGCCCGTCGCTTCCAGGCCATCCCGGTCGATCCGCCCAATGACGAGCAGACCGTCGAGATCATCAAGGGCCTCCGCGATCGCTACGAGCAGCACCACCGCGTGCGCATCACCGACGGCGCCGTCCGCGCCGCGGTCGAGCTCAGCGGCCGGTACATCTCGGGCCGCGTGCAGCCCGACAAGTCGATCGACGTGATCGACGAGGCCGGTGCTCGCGTGAGAATCAAGAGCATGAGCAAGCCGCCAGACCTCGCCGAGATCGAGAGCGAGGTCGAGCGTCTGGGCGTCGAGAAGGACGAGGCCGTCAAGGCCGCGGACTACGAGCGCGCCGCCGAGCTGCGCGACCAGGCCGAGCAACTCCGCAAGAAGAAGGAAGAGATCCAGAAGACCTGGCGCGAGAAGTCCAAGGAGATCGACGGCGTGGTCGACGAGGACATCATCGCCGAGGTCGTGTCGGCCATGACCGGCGTGCCGCTGCAACGTCTCGAGAGCGAGGAGGCCGACCGCCTGCTCAAGCTCGAGACCGAGCTGCACAAGAAGGTGATCAGCCAGGAAGAGGCCATCAAGGCCGTCGCGCGTGCGATCCGTCGCGCTCGCGCCGGGTTGAAGGATCCCAAGCGCCCCATGGGCAGCTTCATCT
>CAYGTM010000422.1:0-2522 GCA_964352795.1 uncultured Phycisphaera sp. | reverse complement strand
GCCCAGCATGGACCAGGCCATGAAAAGCCTGGACATGGACAGCCTGCGCCAGACGGCCTCGCTCGCCACGCGCCGGGCGTACGGCCTCGCGCTGCGGGCGATGGGCAAGCCCATGCCCCAGGTGGTGGTGCTCGACGCCGACGTGAGCAACTCGACCTTCGCCGAGACCTTCGCCAAGGACGCCTCGCTCGCGCCGCGATTCTTTGAATGTAAGATCGCCGAGCAGCACATGATCTCGATGGCCGCCGGCCTGAGCGCGGCGGGCAAGATCCCCTTCGCCAGCAGCTTCGCCAAGTTCCTGACCCGCGCGTACGACCAGATCGAGATGGCCATCAACAGCGGGGCCAATCTCAAGATCGTCGGCAGCCACAGCGGCGTGACGCTGGCCGCCGACGGGCCCAGCCAGATGGGCCTGCCAGACGTTTCCTGGTTCCGCAGCTTCACCACCATGCGCGACCACCGCGGCAACCCGGGCTGCTATGTGCTCCAGCCCAGCGACGCCTACAGCGCCTACGCCCTCACACAGGTGATGGCCGAGTACGAGGGCGTGTGCTACATGCGCACGCAGCGGCCCGACGTCGAGTTCCTCTACAGCGCCGAGGACGTGTTCAACCTGGGCGGCTTCGAGGTGTTGAATGAAGGCCGCGACATCGTGATCTGCGCCAGCGGCTACATGGTGCACGAGGCCAACAAGGCCGTGGAACTGCTCGACAAGGCCGCCATCCAGGCGACCCTCATCGACATGTACAGCCTGCCCTTCGACGAGGACAAGCTGCTGGACATCATCAGCGCCAACGGCGGGTTCGTGATCTCGATGGAGGACAACTACGGCGGTGCCCTCGGGAGCGCGATCGCCGAGGCCATCGCCACCAGCGGCGACGGCTTCACCCTCAAGCAGATGCACGTGACCCACATCCCCAGCAGCGCCCGCACGGCCGACGAACTGCTCAAGCAGTGCAACCTGACGGCGGATGACCTGGTGGCGGCGGTGAAGGACGTGTTGCAGGTGGTGTGAGGCAGGCACTGGGCACTGGGCATCAGGCATTGGTGAAGATTCGGAGCCGCGTGCGTGAGCACGCGGTTTTTTTGTAACATGCCGATCTGATGTCTGCCGTCGTGTGGTATATTGGTTGGCATGGACTGGATCTTCACCTTACTGGCGTGGTCGCTGCTGGGTCTGGGGCTCGTGCTGCTGGCGTGGGCGATGTTGTGGGACCGCTCCCGTGGCCGGCGGCGATGCCCCAAGTGCTGGTATGGCATGGAGGGTGTGCCCGAGGCCGAGGGCGGTGGGTGGACGTGCCCCGAGTGCGGGCGAGAGATCGAGAACGAGCGACGGTTTCGTCGGACGCGGCGCCGGTGGGGGGGCGCTCTCCTGGCGCTGGTGCTGATCTTGGGCTCGTATGCGAGCCATGCCGGGCCCGCCGTGCGCAGCCGCGGGTGGTGGGCCGCGGCCCCCGATCTCCTTCTGATCGCGCTCCTGCCCCACGTCGATGCGTTCGACCGCCCGGCGAGCGGCGGCGGGGTGAACAACGCCCTTCGCGATGAAGTGGCCGTCCGCAGCCGTGCGACCCCCCAGGGTCCCAAGGGATCGAGCACGAATCCCACATGGGTCGACGGCGAGCTCTGGCCCTGGGAGCGGTGGCTGCTCCGCCGACAGGCGATGCGGCTGCTGGCCGATGCCGAGGATGAGTTCCAGGCCCAGCAAGCCGTGTGGTATTGTGTTCTCGCGAGCGACCGCCTGGACGCCGGACTGCCAAGCGAGCACGTCGCCACTGTGATCGTCGCTCGATCGCTGCTGGCCTACGAGCGGTGCGAGCAGTATGTAGACTACGGAATCCATGTGAACGTGCCCGGCGTCGGCCCGCACCCGTACGACCTGTTTGTCACCGCGATGCAGGAGCCGGGGTTGTTCCGCTATGAACAACGCGATCGCCATCCCTTCGCGCACTCGGACTGGATGCGACAGGTTGCCTGGCGCGGCAACGACGGCACGATCAAGAGATGGTGGTCGGTCACTAAGGATCGCGGCATCGAGCGACCGGGCCGCCTTGGCCTCGCACTGGCCAGCGTCCACCACGACGTCTCGGGCGCGCTCTTCCCCGCCGAACTTTGGGCCTCGCCGCTCACCCGATCGGACGTGTCGGAGTTCATCGGCGAATCCGAGCTGCTCGGCGTTCGCGTGTACGAGCTTCGTGGTGAGAGTCGGCATGGCGGGATCGATAGGCTGTGGATCGACGCCGACACGTTCCTGGTGCGACGCGCGAGGAACACCTTTGGCGACACGTGGTATGTGCCGGTTGCCGGCCAGGAAGCCCGCGCCATTCTCGACGAGTCGTGGTGGTCGTTCGATCCCGCCCAGCAGGACGGCACCCCCCTCGAACGCTTCGATGACAAGCTCCAAACGCTTCTCGGGCAGATCGAGATGCCCACCGAAGAAGAGCAAAGGGATGCAATGATGAGGATGCATCAGCGCCCACGCATACGTTCTGGCGGCACGCCGTAGTTCTTACCGCCGTCTACAC
>CAYGTM010000421.1:1030-2524 GCA_964352795.1 uncultured Phycisphaera sp. | reverse complement strand
CTGCGCCCAGCCCGCCCGTCCCGAGGCGCGGCACGCCGCCCACGGGCACGCTGCCGAACACGTCGCCGGGCGCGCCGTCGATCTGGGTGAGCACCTGCTTGTCGGCATCGAACACGATGAGCAGGCCGTCGCGCACGCTCACCAGTTCTCCGCCCACGTTCTCGAGCGACCAGTCGATCTCTCCGGTGCCCAGGTTGACCGCCGAGAAGCCCAGTTCGGGCAGCTCGATCAGCACATGGTCGCCGTGGACCTGGGGCGTGCCGGTGATGGGCCCCTGCGTGGGCACGCGCCAGAGGTTGCGGCTGCTGGCGGGCGTGAAGGCCCAGAGCGATTGGTCCTCGCTGGGCACGAGCAACATGCCCGGGGCGGCGACGGGCATCGCGCCCGGGCCATCGAAGAGGGCGTTGAACTCCTGCCCGTTGCCGGCGCGCATGACGCGGGCCCCGCGGGCTGGGTCGACGAATAGCACATCGCCGCCCGTGCTCACGAACGAGACGACCCCATCGACCATGACGGCGTCCATGTCGACGGGGTGGTTGAGCTGGTTGCCCCAGAGCTTCACGCTTTGGATCGGCAGGTAGCCGAAAATCTGGCCATCGGCACAGCCGAAGATGAGCTGGCCGTTGTGGCGCACCGGGCCGGTGGTGACCACCAATGGCAGCGTCTGGCGAGCCCGGAGTTCGCCGGTGAGCGCGTCGACGATGTACAGCTCCGACGACGAGTTGGCATAGATCAAGTTGCCCTCTCGTGCGATGCCCAGGAAGGGCGTGATGGGCGTGTCGAGCTGGAGGAACCAGCGATTCGAGCCGTCCTGGGCATCGATGCAGCTCAGGGTCGAGCCGCCCTCGAGCACCAGGAGGATGTCGTCGTAGGCCTTGACGGTTTCCACGCCCTGGCCGCGAGTGACGATAGGAAAGGCCCGCCAGCCCCGGCTAAAGCCGATGGACCGCAGCTCGCCGCTGTCGAAGGTGGCCGAAGCCTCCTGGGTCCGGGTGGAGATCGGCGGGCCGATCCGCGACGCGCTCGAGCAACCACCGGCCACCATCACAAACAGGGCCAGGCCCACGGCCGAACGGCCCAGCAACCGGCTGGTTCGGCGAAACGGACGGGGGAGGGGCATATCAATGGAAGTACGCATCCGTGGAAGGCTCCAAGGGTGGGCTGTGGCCCGTACGGTTGCTGGAAGGCGGCACCGGGCCCGTGCGCCAACTGTTGTCTGCCGCACAGTATCCGGCCCTGGAGGCTGGGGGTCAAGGGGCCCCGGCTGTTTCCAGAGCCACCCGACCAGAGCCATCCGAAAGGCGACGCACCCCATGTACACCGGGCTGATCCACAGCGTTGGCAGAATCTTGGACTCGACCCAGACCGACGCCGGCCGTCGCCTGGTGGTCGCCGCCCCCCACGCGCGGCTGCCCTATCCCCCGCCAAAAACCGGCGAAACCCTCAATCTCGACGGAGGCAGATCATCCACCATGATCGTAAATAGAGAAATGA
>CAYGTM010000421.1:0-1020 GCA_964352795.1 uncultured Phycisphaera sp. | reverse complement strand
GCCTGAGCCTGGTGGAGTGCCAGCCCGGGCCGGATGGCTTGGCGCTCTCGTTTGACGCCACCCATCAGACGCTGGCGAATACCACGCTGGGGAGCCTCGAACCCGGCGCTGCGGTGCATCTCGAACGCTCCTGCACCCCTACCACACTGCTGGGCGGGCACCTGGTGCAGGGCCATGTCGACGGCGTGGCCACGATTGCGAGCGTTACCGAGCGGCCCCAATGGCGCCTCCGCATCGTCCCGCCGGCCAACCTGATGCCCTATATCACGCCTCGCGGCTCGATCTGTGTCGCGGGCGTGTCGCTGACCATCGCCGAGCTTTCCGTCGCAGATTGCTGGTTCGAGGTGGCCCTGATCCCCGACACGCTCGCCCGCACCACCCTGGGCTCGCTCACCCCGGGTCGCGGCGTCAATCTCGAAACCGATTGCATGGTCAAGGCCCTGGTCCACTGGCAGCAGCACTATTCTGGCCACAACCCCGCGAGCCAGAGCCCGGCTGGCCAGAACACCCCGCAAACGCCGAAAGCCTGAACATGCGCGTACTCGGCCTCGATCCCGGCCTCCGCCTCACCGGCTACGCCTGCGTGGCGTTGCGCGACGGCCGGGAAGCCCTCGACGAGGCCGGCGTGCTGCGCCTCAAGCGTGGCGACGGCTCGCCCGATGGCCTGGCCACCCGGCTTGTCGAACTCGAGGCCGATTTGTGCGAGCTCATCGAGCGCCTCCGGCCCGACGCCGCCTGCGTCGAGTCGGTCTTCGCCCACAAGGCCTTCCCGGCGACCGCCATCAGCATGGGCCACGCCCGGGGGGTGATCCTGCTGACGGCCAAGCGAGCGGGTTTGCCGATCCTCGAACTGTCCCCGGCCGTCGTGAAGCGTTCGATGACCGGCTTCGGGCGCGCAACCAAGGACCAGATGCGGCTGGCGGTTCAGGCCCGCTATAACCTGCCGACCCCGCCCACGCCCGCGGACGTGGCCGACGCCATCGCCATCGCCGCCGGTGGCCTGCTGCGCCACGCCCGGGC
>CAYGTM010000420.1:0-2527 GCA_964352795.1 uncultured Phycisphaera sp. | reverse complement strand
CCCAGCAGGCACCGCGCCGCCTCGACCGCATCGTGGGGTATCAGGGGTCGCCGCGGCTGTGGAAGAAGGTCACCCGCGGCCTGAGCGCCGGCCGCGTGCAGAGCGTGGCGGTGCGATTGGTGGTCGACCGCGAGCGGGAGATCCGTAACTTCGTCCCCGACGAGCAGTGGAGCGTCAGCGCCAGCTTCGCTGGCGATCAGGCGAGCGCGAGCAAACTCGCCCCGCTATGGGCCGAGTTGCTGGCCAAACGCGACGACAAGGGCAACGGCCCGCCCCTCAAGACGCAGAACGCCTGGCTGGCCGACCACGGGGCGTTCCGGGCCGAACTGGTCGAGATCAACGGCGGCAAGTTCGACGTGAGCCAACCGGGCGAACACGACCCCGAGGACCTGACGCCGCGCGTCATCAAGGTGCTTGAGTCGGCTGGGTTGACGAACATCAAGGCGATCAAGGAAGAAGACCCCGACGCCAAGGGCCCCGCCCGCTTCACGCGCACCATCACCGGCACGCCCGACCCCACGCTGCCGTGGACCGTCCGCAGCATCGAGACCAAGCGCACCAGCAGCCGCCCGCCCGCGCCCTTCATTACCAGCACGCTGCAACAGGCCGCCAGCACGCGCTTGGGCTTCGGTGCCCGCCGCACCATGAGCGCCGCTCAAGGGTTATACGAAGGCGTCGACATCCCCGGCGAGGGGCCCGTGGGCCTCATCACCTACATGCGGACCGATTCGACGCACATCGCCGGCGAAGCGTTGAACATGGCGCGCGAGCACATCAAGAAGACCTGGGGCGACACGTACCTCCCCGAGAAGCCCAACTTCTTCGGCAGCAGCAACAAGAGCGCCCAAGAAGCCCACGAGGCCATCCGCCCCACCAACGTCGCGTACACGCCCGACATGGTGCGCAAGAGCCTCAAGCCCGACCAGGCCCGGCTGTACGAGATCATCTGGCAACGCTTCGTCGCCTGCCAGATGAGCCCCGCGCAGTGGGACGCCACGACGGTTCTGATCGATGGCGGCAAGAAAGAGACGCTGACGTTCAAGGCCACCGGACGCGTGCTGGTGTTCGACGGCTTCTACAAGGTCGCCGGCGTGCCCACCGCCAGCGACGAAGCGACCTTGCCCACCGTCAAGGAACAATCCACGCTGCACGCTTTTGCCATCGATCCGCGTCAGCGCTTCACCAGCCCGCCCGCGCGCTATACCGAGGCGAGCCTCATCAAGACGCTCGAGAGCGAGGGCATCGGCCGCCCCAGCACCTATGCGAGCATCGTGCAGACCATCCAGGACCGCAAGTACGCCGAGCAGCGCGAGCGCCGCTTCCACGCCAGCGACCTGGGCGAGGTCGTCACCGACAAGCTCATCGAGGCGTTCCCGCGCATCATGGACTTGGGCTACACCCGCCAGATGGAAGCCGACCTGGACAAGATCGAGGAAGAGCACCTCGACTGGATCGACATGCTCGAGAAGTTCTACGGGCCCTTCAAGGCAAGCCTCGAGCACGCGATGGAGAACCTCCAGCACGCGAAAGCGGAGGTCCAGCCCAGCGACTATCTCTGCCCGCGCGACGGGGCCGAGCTCGTCTACCGCTTCGGCAAGAACGGGCGCTTCCTGAGCTGCTCGAACTACCCCGACTGCAACTACGCCTGCCCGGTCGACAGCATGGGCAAGCCGCGACCGATCGAGTACGCCGACGTGCGCTGCCCGCGCACCGGCCGGCCCATGGTCCACCGCACGGGGCGCTTCGGGCCCTTCATCGCCACCGACCTGGCCGAGGGCGAGAGCCCCGAGGACGGGCTGATCCTGAACATCGACAAGAAGGGCCACGTCGTCGCGCCGTCGGTGCCGCCAGTGGCCACCGAGCTGCCGTGCCCCGTGTGCGAGGCCCCGCTCAATCTCCGAAATGGTGCCCGTGGCCCCTGGCTCAGTTGCTCACGCTTCCCCAAGTGTCGCGGCCGTGGCAAGTGGAGCGAACTGGGCGACAAGAAGCAGGCCGAACTCGAGAGCCAGCTCGAGGCCCACGAGCGCAAGCACCCCACGCCCATCATCAAGCGCCTGGACGGCACGCCGCTGACCGACGCCAAGGGCAAGCCTCTCGAGAATGCGCCGACCATCGCCCAACTCATCCTCGACGAGATGCCGCGCGACGCCGTGAGCACGCACGAACGGCCGGTGCCCAAGAAACACGCCAAGTCGGCGTGAGCGAGTTCTTACGACGCGCTGCGCGCGTCACCGGGCAGGTCGCACTCGAGCAAGCCGCGGTCCCACTTTGCCAGGTCCGCCGATGCGGCATATGTGCTCTCGAGGAATGCCATGAGCGCCGCGTCGGGATCCGCCGCATTCCGCACTGCGGCGTAGGGCAGCACGAACTCGCCCAACTCGTCGGACCACGACGCCGCATCGGGCCGCACGCCCGCCCGCTCGAATCCGTCGGGCTTCGGATACGCGTAGGAGTAGAACACCGCATCGGTGCCGTCGACGCCCGGCCAGAAGCCAGCGCTGCAGACCTCGTGCGAGTACGCCTCGCG
>CAYGTM010000419.1:0-2542 GCA_964352795.1 uncultured Phycisphaera sp. | reverse complement strand
GTCCATCACCCGCGCTCAGGGTGCCCAGATGGGCGAGCCCGACACGATGATGCGATGGGATCCGAGCGCCGAGAGCTGGGCCTACTTCTCCTACGGGCGCCTCAATCTCTCCGGCCTTCTGACGCCCGGCTCGGTGCTCATCATCGGTGCCCCGGTGTGGCCCTTCCTGCTCGCCCCCACGCTTCTCGCCCTGGGCGTCCGCCACGGCCGCCACGCCATCCACCAGCGACGCCAGAACCGCGAGCGTGCCCTGGGCCGCACCCCCTGCCCCACCTGCGGCTACGACGCCACAGACCTCACCACCTGCCCCGAATGCGGCGCAACAATGCACACTCACACGGAGTCCCAACCATGAGAATCAACCCGATCCCGCTCTGCCTCGTGTGCCTCGCGCCGCTTGTTGGATGCGCCGCCCAGACGAAGCACGCCGACACCCCGCCCCAACACACGGAGACCACGATGACCATCCACTACCTCGAGGTCGTCACCCCCGAAGTCGACACAACCTGCGAAGCTCTCGCGAGCGCGCACGGCACCACTTTCAGCGAGCCCATCCCCGAACTCGGCAACGCCCGCATGGCGCCGCTCGACGGCGGCGGCAGCATCGGCGTGCGGGCCCCCATGCGTGCGACCGAGGCCCCCGTGGTCCGCCCGTACATCCTGGTCGACGACCTCGCCGCCGCCGTCGAAGCCGCCCGCGCGGCCGGCGCCCAGATCGCCCTGCCGTCGATGGAGATCCCCGGCCGCGGCACCATCGCCATCTACATCCTCGGCGGCATCGAGCACGGCCTCTGGCAGAAATAAGGCGAGCTTGCACGCTCGGGTTGTGGTGTTGGACGGTTCTTGAACGTCCGACGCTCTGGCGGAGCGGAAGACCGCTGCGCCAGAGCCGCACTCCGTGTAGTTGTTCTTGGGCGCTCGCTTCGCTCGCTTGCGGCCTACTGGCCGGGCGGCTCAGCCGCCGCGCCGGGGCATGCGCTGTCGCTCGAAGACTCGCTCGGCGGATGTCCCGTCGCAGGTGACACGGCGTGGTAGCGGTTGCAGCTTGCTCTGAACGCCGAGCATCCGCCAAGCCCGGTCTTCCGGGCGCCGGCGCACGCGAGAGGCGCGGCCGCTGAGCGGCCCGGCCGGTAGCCCGCAAGCGAGCGCAGCGACCGCTCAAGAACAACCCCGTTGGGCGAGCGCTGGCGCAGCCGCCCTTGTCTTCAAGGGGGGCTCCGCCGAGCGGCGAAGGACCAGGCACGCTCGAACATCACAACTCGAAGAACCAGAAACCCCCGATCGACACAACGCAAGAAACCACGAACGCCCCATCGCCGACCGCCCACTCCCCATCGTCGAGCATGGGCCCTCCACAGCCGTTGCCGGGGAGCCCACACTCGTTGCTGGGCCCTCCAGAGTCATTGCTGGGGAGTTCATGCTCGTTGCTGGACGCCCCATGCTCGGTGATGGGGAGCCCAACAATTCCTTTCTCCGCCGCCGTGGCCGCGTTCTCGGACCCCTCGACGGGTCCGAGAACGCGTCGATACCCCGGTTTGGGGGGCTCGCCAGCGGCCGGCGCGGGGAATCTTTCGTTGCCCGCTGCGGCGGGATTGTTCCCAATAGTGCTTGGTTTCTCGGCCCGGCGCGCCCCTCGCCACGCGCCCGGGCAGAAAAACTTTCGTTCCAGAACGCACAACCAGTCAAGTCGCCCCCGAGTGCCGTCGAAGTGAGGTGTGGCCCCACGAGACCAGGCACGCCTGGCGGGGCCGGCAGGATTGGCGGCGACCGATCGGCCACGCGGCCGGGGGGCGCCAACTCGCGGCCACGCACGCGTGGGGCCCGGCCGCGAAGCACGAACGCCACGCAGGATGTCTGGAGGTTTCTTATGGGCGCCAACATGCCCAACGATCGAACGCAAGCATTGGACTGGGTCGAGGCCCACATCGACCCGTGGACGGAAAACCAGGCGGCCATCAACCTCTCGGTCGAGCAGGTCGCGGCGATCACGTTATTGGCCGAGACCGCCCGCGAGAAGCTGATCGCCGCGGGAACGGCGCGTGACGCGGCCAAGGCCGCCACGGCGGCGTGGCACCAGAGCGCCGACCAGATGAAGTCGTTCTCGAGCAGCCTCATCGCCGAGCTCAAGAGCTACGCACGCGGCGAGGGCGGCGAGGTGGTGTACCAGCTCGCCCAGATCAGCAAGCGGGCCCAGCCGGGCGAGGCCCCGCCACCCGCCGTGCCCACCAGCCTGACCAGCAGCCTGACCAACCAGGGCGACGTGGCCCTGACCTGGAAGGGCAAGGGGCCAACCGGCACGCGCTACATCATCGAGCGCAAGCTGCCGGCCGAAACCAAGTTCTTCTTCCTGGGCGACACCAGCGACAAGGCGTTCACCGACAAGACGGTGCCCAGCGGCGCGACGCCGGTGGTGTACCAGGTCATCGCCGTGCACACCGACAACCGCGTGCCGGGCGAGCCGAGCTATGTTCGCTTTGGCACGGGCAATGCCCAGCAGGGCCAGGGCGAAGCGGCGGCGTAGGCCGGAGGCCGGAGTGGCAAC
>CAYGTM010000418.1:0-2546 GCA_964352795.1 uncultured Phycisphaera sp. | reverse complement strand
GCCCGGCACGACCACCCCGCTCCAAGGCCCAACCGCCCCGGCCGCACCCGGCCGCACCGATTGGGCCCGCGATGGCGTCGAGGTCACCGTCAGCGAGCCCTGGGGCTTCACGACCGATCCGCGGAATGACGAGGGCTTCGTCTCGGGCGGCGAGTTCCACGAGATCTATGAAGGCCAGCCGCCGAAGCTGACGCCCTACCTCTACGCCGACGTGTACGGCCGCCGCGTGGTCGACCTGGTATGCGAGAGCCTGGGTTGGTACGACCCCAAGACGCTGAAGATGCGTGGGCTGCTGGCCGAGTCCTGGCAGTACCCAGAAGATGGCATGTGGTTGCGGGTGAAAATCCGCGACGAGGCCCGGTACAGCGACGGTGCGCCCGTGCTGGCCGAGGATGTCCGCTGGACCTACGAGGACCTTGTTTTCAACCAGCAGATCGAGGCCGAGCGTTTCCGCAGCGTGTATAACGCGATCGAGACGGTCGAGGTCATCGGCGATCCCGAGACCAGCCGCGTGGTTGAGTTTACGTTCAAGAGCCCGCGCTTTGACAACCTGGATCAGGCGTTCGGTTTCAAGATATTGCCCAAGCACGTCTACGAGTCCTGGGTCGAGTCGCCCACGCGATACAACCAGAGCACGTCGCTCACGGTGGGCTCGGGCCCGTTCCGATTCGCCGCGGTCGACCCGGAGAATCAGTGGACGCCCGGCACCGATATCGTACTGGTGCGCAACGAGCAGTACTGGGGCCCTCGCCCGCCGCTGGACGGCTACCGCATCTCGGTCATCCGCGACTACACCACCAAGCTCATCGCCTTCAACAACGGGCAAGGCGACATGATCCGGCCCAACTCCGAGCAGTTCGTCGACCAGCGGGCCGACTCCAAGTTTCTGGAAACCAAGGACGCCCGGATGTGGTTCAACATGCGTGGCGGTTATTCTTTCATCGGCTGGCAGTGCGGGCCGCGTAACGGCGACAAGCTCACGCCCTTCCACGACAAGCGCGTGCGTCAGGCCATGACGTTGCTCATCGATCGGGATCGAATCCTGCGCGACATCAACAAGAACCTGGCTCGCCACGCGACGGGCCCGTTCCTCAGTTCCACGCCGCAATCCAACCCAGACATCGAGCCCTGGCCGCACGACCCCGACCGCGCGCTCGAACTGCTGGCCGAGGCGGGCTGGCAGGATCGCAACCGCGACGGCCTACTCGAGGACGAGGGCGGCAACCCCTTCACCTTCGAGTTCACCTATGCCCAGGGAAACGAGGGCACCGCCAAGATGGTCGCCTTCATCAAGGCCGAGCTCGCCCGCGTGGGCATCAACCTGCAAGAGCGCGTCATCGATTGGTCGGTGCTCTCGGATATCCTTAATCGCCGCGACTTTGACGCCATCACCTTCGCGTGGTCGGCCTCTGCCCCCGAGAGCGATCCGTACCAGATCTGGCACTCGGACAACATCGACAACCAGGGCGACAACTTCATCCAGTGGGGCAGCCCCGAGGCCGACCGCCTGATCGACCAGGGCCGCAAGACGCTGGATTTCGACGATCGCATGAACGTCTGGCACGATCTGCACTCGGTGTACCACGACGAGCAGCCGTACACCTTCTTGAACGAAGCCCCGTGGCTGCGCTTCACCACCAAGCGGTCGGGCAACATCCAGGAGTACGCCTCGGGCCTGGAGTTCGCCGAGTTCTGGGTCGGCCGAGAGAGCCTGCCCACGCAGAACTGAGCTCCTGTCTTCGTCACGTCCTGATCCTTCGGCACCCGAGCGTCACCGCCCATGACCACCTATATCATCCGACGATTGCTCCTGATGATCCCCACGGTGATCGGCATGACGCTGCTCATCTTCATGCTGGTGGCCATGAGCCCCGGTGGCGTGGGCGCGGCGCTCCAGGTCTCCGGCGGCGGGCAGATGGACTCGGGCAGCGTCGCCCAGCAGCGGGCGTACCTCGAGGATCGCTACGGGCTCGACGCGCCGTATGTCGTGCAGTATCTGCGGTGGCTCGGCCGCGTCAGCCCGGTCAAGTTCGGCGCTCGAGACCAGTTCACCCCCAACGGCGAGCGCTTCAGCCAGCCGCGCGCGGTGAAGGATCCGCCGCTCTGGCAGTGGTTCGCCGACGAGCTTCCCAAGGCCGAGCCTGCCGATGCCGTGGTCGTGCCCGCCGAACTTGAAGCTCGCGGCCAGATCTTCCGTCGGGCCAGCGGCAACTACGCCCAGGTGCGAGCGGCCTACCTCGGCTCGCGCACCCGCTTCGAGCTCGCGATGGGCGACATTGCCAAGAGCATTGATCGTGCCGACGCGGTGAAGGACCGCGGCCAGATCAAGCCCGACCCCGCGCGCGACATCGGCAAGGACGCGTTCGAGAATGCCGACGAGCAACTCTGGGCCACCGCCCAGGCTCGGGCTGGCGAGATGATGGCCGACTACGAGCGGCTCTTGAACGCCACCGCGCGCTCGCGGGCGGTATTCGACACGCGGATGTTCCGCCAGGCCGGCGTGCCGATCATCCCAGGAGTGGTGTCCCTGGCGGCCCCCGACCTGG
>CAYGTM010000417.1:0-2547 GCA_964352795.1 uncultured Phycisphaera sp. | reverse complement strand
GTGTGGGGGGAGGGGCCGGAGATTGCGAAGGCGGAGCGTGAAAAACGGCCCGAACCAGGTCCTAGGGCGAATCGAGATCAGCTATTCGCAGGTGCAGAGCTCTCTGGCCTAACGAAAATTCATGGCAAATCCGGGCAACTTCCCATTGACGGCGAAGTGTTTAGCATTGGAGCTGACTGGTTAATCATTCGAACGAAACGGTTTAAATCGCCCGGACACATCAAGTGGGTCTTTCGTCGAGATGGCAACGCGTTGACCTTGACCAAGCAGGAAGCAGAAGGTGGCGAGTACTCCTATCAGAACGTCAAAGGGTCGGGCACGATTGATGGGCGAACAGTTCGCTGGACGCACTCTGGAGAACGTTGGCTGGGCAAGCAGCGTGAGAGTGCGGGGTCAGGAACCACTGAACTCACCATGAAGTGATGCCGGTGTCATCAATCTTGCAACCTCCCCACCAACCACGCCCGCGCATACGCCCAATGCCGCTCGGCCGTCGCGAGTGAAACCCCCTGCGCCGCCGCGGCCTGACGCAGCGTCAGCCCGCCGAAGAAGCGGAGTTTGACCAGCATCGCCTTGTCGGGGTCGACCTTCTCGAACTCGGCGAGGGCCTCGTGCAGGTCTTCGAGGCCCTCGGGGGGTTCGTCCAGGCGGATGAGGTCGGGGTTGAGCGTGAGCTTGAGCGCGGCCTTGCCTCCAGCACCACCACGCTTCGCGGCGCCCTTCGCCCTCGCCCGCTCGACCAGGATCCGCCGCATCGCCTCGGCGGCGGCGGCGAAGAAGTGGCCTCGGCCGTCCCAAGCTTGGGCTTGCTCGTCGGGGCCGAGAAGGCGAAGGTATGCCTCGTGGACCAAGGCGGTCGCTTGCAGTGTCTGCCCCGGTTTCTCGTGGGCGAGGCGCGCAGCGGCCAGGCGTCGCAGCTCGTCGTAGAGGATGGGCAGCAGGGCGTCGGCGGCGATGCGATCACCGGCGGCGGCACCATCGAGCAGCACGGTGATATCCGTTCGAGTGGGCATGGTGGGATGGTATCGTCAGGGCGAGGCGGGCAGCTTCCACTTCGCGTCGCAGGCGGGGCAGGGCGTAAGGCCGTCGCTTCGCGGTGGAGTGCCTCGCATGTCGGCGTCGCAGGCGGGGCAGATGGCAAGACGGCGGCAGATATCCGTGGTTGTCTTCCGCATGATGCGAGGGATCGTAATTGCCATGATGATCAAGCCGCCGTACACGAATAGCATCGTCAAAACACGGGCCACCGACCCCGAGAAATATCTGTCCGAGAGCCATGCGAATGACAATGCCACTGCGGCAGGCAGGAATAGAAAAACGAACACAAGCGCAATGTTCTGCAGCCAGCCCTTGAGGCCGGCACGCTCGAGTTCACTCTTGCTTCGCGTTTTGGCCACCTTGCGATACGCCTTTGGATCAGACGAGTGCGGCACCTCGAAGCCTGCGTCATCCTCGATGGCGCCGTGGACAACGATCGCTCCGTGGCGTTTGCGGTGTGGTGACGCCGAAGGCCATCGGCTGGCGCACTCCGGGCATGTCGCCACGCCGTCGACATCGGCCGCACCACGCATGTCGTAGCCGCAAGTGGGGCACGCTTCTGGGGTGCCCAACTTCCAGTGCGCCTGGCAAGTCCCACATTGAACGACACCCTCTTTGTCTTCGGCTCGACCCAGAAGGGATGCGCGACACGACGGGCACGCGCCATGGGCGGCCATCATCAAAGCGGCTTTACGGCGGCCCGACCACGCCCACATGGCTTGGACGCCAATGAGTACAACCGCGGGCGCCGAAAGCCAGAATACCCCCCACCACCTGTCTTCACGCAGCCCTGCGAGATCGTAAAACCCCATTCCCACGCTCAGGACTGCGAATCCCATCATGCCGACGAGCACACTCCAGAAGACCGCGCCGTAGCCGAGCGTGATCCAGGTGGTGACCAGGCTCCCGCGCACACGCTTCGGCAGCATCACCCGCTTACGCCACACCGCCATCGGCCCCGGCAAGGAACGCAACTCCCGGACCACCGGCACGTCCCGCCCGCGCTCGTCGGTCACCATCGCTTGCAGCATCCGCTTCACAGAAGCATTGTTCCACGCCGGTGTTGGCCCGCGTGCTTACGCACCCGGCTCGGTTGGATTCCAGGTCACTCCGCCTCGGCCGGCCTCAGCAACCGCTCGATGCTGCCGTCGTCGCGGCGGACCAGCACCTCGGTGGCCTCGGTCAGGAACAGGCCGTGGTCGATCACGCCGGGCGTGTGGTCCAGAGCGGCGGCCAGACGCTCGTAGTTGTGGCCGTCGTCGTTGCTGCTTCCGCCGTGGAGTTGGACATCTAATATAAGATTCCCGTTGTCGGTGACGTAGAGCGAGCCGTCCATGCTGCGGCGGAGCACGCCCGAGAGGCCAACTGATCGCAGGTTGGCCCGGATGGACGCCAGGCCGAAGGCCATGACGGCGACGGCCAGGGGCGTGCGCTCGCCCAAACGGTCGACGAGCTTTTCTTCCTCGACCAGGTACACGCGGCGGGCGGCGGCGGTGGCGCCCAGCCGCT
>CAYGTM010000416.1:0-2554 GCA_964352795.1 uncultured Phycisphaera sp. | reverse complement strand
TCCAGGAGCCCATGACCAGCCTCAACCCGGTCTACACCGTGGGCGACCAGATCATGGAAGCCATCCTGCTGCACCAGAGCGTGAGCGCGAGCAAGGCCCGCGAGATCGCCCTCGAGGCCATGCGTTCGGTGGGCATCCCCGAGGTTGAGAAACGCATCAAGGCCTATCCCCACCAGTTCAGCGGCGGCATGCGTCAACGCGTGATGATCGCCATGGCCCTGGCCTGCCGCCCGCGCCTGCTGCTGGCCGACGAGCCCACCACCGCGCTGGACGTGACCATCCAGGCCCAGATCCTCGAACTGCTCTCGTCCCTCAAGGACGAGATGGACATGGCCGTCATGCTCATCACCCACGACCTGGGCGTCGTGGCCGAGAATGCCGACGTGGTGTGCGTCATGTACGCCGGCCGCGTGGTCGAGTACGGCACGGTGTTCACCGTGTTCGACAACCCCATGCACCCCTACACGCGCGGCTTGCTGGCCAGCATTCCCAAGATCGGCCACCGCCTCGATCGCTTGGTCACCATCAAGGAAGTGGTGGAGGACGAAGCGCAGTTCAAGCGCCTGCCCGGCGCGAGCGAGGGCGTGCGCCCGTGGTGGCCCTGGCACAAGCCGCCGGCCGACCTCGCGCCAAAGGACGAGCCCGCGGGCGACTACTACCTGCAAGAGGTCGACACCGGCCACTGGGTGGGCGTCTGGCGCACCAAGGCCGTGAGCAGCCACGAGAGCCGACCGCCCGACCTGAACTATCGCGCCCGGCGCGAGCCCGCCGCGAGCGTCTGAACCGGCCCGATGCACCCTGCTAGCGAGGCGCCATGCCCGCCATCATGATCCTGGCCGATGAAGACTTCGCCTCGCGCGAGCGCGACATGCTGGCCCGGCTCGAGGTCGGGCTGGTGAGCGAGGGGGCGCGCGTGCTGCACGCCGTGCCCGATACGCTGCCCGAGTTGCTCGACGGCCGCGTGTTCTCGCAGGCCATCGGGTACGTTCCCCACGGCCCGCTTCCGCCGCTCTCGCGCCGGGCGAGAGACCTGGCCCAGCGTGCCCTCGAAGCCGGTCCGAGCGAGGGCATCGCGCTGGTCCACGTTTTCGGCGGCGGGGCCTGGCCGCTGGCCTTCGAGGTGGCCGGCCTGCTGGGCGCGGGGCTTGTGCTCGAGGTGTATACCGCCCAACTGGCCGACGCCCTTGGCGGGGCCCACCTCGACAGCGTGGATGATCGCGTGATCGCCAGCGTGCCCGGTGCCGGGCTCGAGCGGCGCTGTTTACGCAAGCTCGACGGCCGCCACCTGCGCCTCGTGCGATGGGGCGTCCATGCCGACGAAACCCAGCCCCACGACAAACCCCTGGCCGGCGGAGATCGACCGGCCGTGCTGCTGGCCGGCGTCGGGAACGACCGCTCGTGCTGGGCCCACGCGCTCGAGGCGCTCTCGCGTGTGCGTCTGGACGGCGACCAACCGCCGCTCATCTTCGCCGATGCCGAGGCGGCCCACCGCGCGCAGTTGCGCAAGGTCGTCGAGCGTCTGGCGATGGCCGAGCATGTCAGTTTCGTGCCCGCCGTCGAGGCCCGCCGAGAGCCCATCCTCCGCGTCGATGCCATGCTGCTTCCCGATTCCCTGCACGAGCACCGCAGCCTGGTGCTCGACGCCCACGCCCACGGCATCCTCGTGGCCAGCGTGACCGATCCGATCATCGACGAGCTGAGCCCCGACTATGGCGTGACCCAACTCGACCCCGGAGACCCCGATCGCTGGGCCGAGGAACTCCGCCGCGTCTTCGAGGACAAACGCCTGGCCGACGAGCGAAGGTCGGCGGGTCGCCTGGCCGTGGAGCGATTCCATGCCGGCAACGCCCATGTGGCGGCGGTCCAGACTCTGTACGAGGGGATGTTCGCCGGAAAGTCCGGATAATCACGGCCGTGCGGATCGCCCGGGCCTGGCTTGAGAGATTTTGGGCCCTTTGCGCATAAAGCCTTGCAACAGTTCGCTTTATGCGGTTGAATAGACAGGTGTAGGGAGATCGACCAAGCCGCCCGGAGGGTGGCCAGGCTGGAGATCAGAAGAAATGAAGAACCGACTTGCTTTCTCATTGATGGTCTTGGGCACCTCAGTTGGTACGGCGGGTTCCGCCGCACTGGGCCAGGGCCTCCACCCCATCAGCGATGTCCGCACGGTGGACGCGACCTCGGCGGCCGACACCAGCGAACGGGACGCCCGCATCGTCGTGGAAGTGCCCACGCTCGATCGGCTCATGCCGTTCCAGCGGTTCGTGATCAATCCGTACGAGCGGCAGGATGACCCCGCCCGGTTCGAAATCCGCGTCGACGGCACCATCCGCAACTATGCCCGCGTCACCAACGGCTTCGTTCGCGGCCAGCGGTATGTGGCCGAACGGCTCGAAGAGGCCCGCCTCGCGTGGCTGCGTGAGCACGCCGGCGTGGCCTCGCACGCGGGCGACAAGGCACAAGGCGAGCGCGCCGCCGTCGTGCCCCGCGCCACAATCACCATGCCCGAGGGTGCCAGCGGCGGTGGCGGCTTCCGCGTGCAGGCCCCTACGTC
>CAYGTM010000415.1:0-2584 GCA_964352795.1 uncultured Phycisphaera sp. | reverse complement strand
GCCAGGGAGGGCAGATTGCCACGGCCGCGGCGCTTGCCAGAGTCGCCGCGCATCGTTGGGTCAACGGGGGCAACATCGGCCTGCCCAAGAGCCCCACGCTGCGAGGCGGGTGGCGGTGGAATCACACGGGCTCACTCACGGGCACTGGGGCGCTCATCCGCCAGCGGGGCGATGGCCTGACGTACGCGGTGCTCATGAACAGCACCGGACTGGGGGGAACCATCCGCGACGCGCTCGACCCGGTGCTCGATGCGATCGCGGTGTGGCCGGCCGATCCACCAGCGTGCTGCCAGGCCGACCTCGCCGGCGACGGCTCGCTCACCATCTTCGACTTCCTGGCCTTCCAGAACCTCTTCGACAGCGGCGACCCACGGGCCGACTTCGACGGCGACGGCTCGCTGACGATTTTTGATTTTCTGGCGTTCCAGAACGAGTTCGACGCGGGCTGCTGAACCGGGGACTTGTGAATCCATCACGGCCGTCAGCGCGAAACGCTGGCGGTCGTTGTTGTTTGTTTCAGGCGTTCAGCCGGTCAGGCCGCCGCCGACGAGCTCGTAGCGCCCGCCCGCCAGGCCAAGGGCCGTCGGCAGATCGCACGCGACGTGCATGGGGCGGTCGGTGTCACCGTCGCTCAGCACGGCCACCGCCAGCGGGGCAGCGTCGACGATCATCAGGCCCCGGCCCGGCCCCGATGCCACGCGGCGGACGTTGAGCGTGCCGTTCCAGGCGCGGGCCCAGCCCATCGCGGGCGCGAACACGGCATCGTCGAGCGTGACGCGCGCGGGCCCGCCCGAACGGAGTTCGAGTTCGAGCGTGAGCGGCGTACGCCCCGACCTGCCCAGCGCGGCGGGGGCGACCGACCATCGCAGGCGCAGGCACGCCGTGCGCGCGGGCGGCTCGTGCCTGGCCTGGCGCTGGAAGCCCGTGCTGGTGTGCGCGGTGGTCACGGTTCAAGTCACCTTGGCCAGCATCTTGGCGGCCACGCGCAGGCCTCGCCCCTGCGGGCTGGCGAATCGCTGGCCGAGTTGGTCGACGGTCACGAAGAAGTCCACGAGTTCGTCCAGCCGATCGTTGTGGGAGGCAAGGTCGGTGGCCAATGGGTCGGGCTTGCCCTTCTGCTTTACACCCGTCAAATCGCGGATCTCGTGGAGCTGGGCGATGAGCGGCTCGACCTCGCGCTTCAACCGCTCGCGCACGATGGCACGGAACATGGCCCACACGTCCTGCTCGGCCTGGAAGTACTCCTTACGGTCGCCGCGCTTGTGGGCCTTGGACACAATCCCCCACTCGAGCAATGCCCGCAGCGACATCGAGGCGTTGCCACGCGAGATCTGGAGGCGTTCCATCACCTCGTCGGTGTTGAGCGCCTGCCCGGTGACGAACAGCAGGGCGTGGGCCTCGGCCATGGTGCGGCTGATGCCCCAGGCCCCGGCCATCTGCCCCCACGCGGCCACGAAGGCGTCCTGGGCTTCCCTGATGGCCGTCTCGGGCGGCGGTGAGCGGTTGGCGGGCAGTTCCATACCCCAGTATCGCTGGTGGAGGGGGGTTTGTCCACTATTTGTTTCAAAAATAACTGAAAGATTTGCGGCCCATCGCCGCCCGTCCCACCGGCACACCCCGCCTCCCAAAATCCAAACACTTCCCGATCTCGCTCGCGGGGCCTTTTCTATCAAAAACCGACCAGGAAAACCCTGAAAAACCGCCCTGGCGCGGCCTGAGGGCGGTTCGTGCGTCGGGGCTATTCGCTTGGAAATGATTTCCGAACGCTCGGAAATGGGTTCCAAGCGTTCGGAAACCATTCCCAAGCGTTCGGGAGAGGCTCCCGAGCGTTGGGGAACCACTCCCAAGCGTTCGGAAGAGGCTTCCAAGCGTTTGGAGACCATTCCCGAGCGTTGGGAAGAGGCTTCCAAGCGTTTGGAACCCATTTCCGAGGCTCTGGGAACGGTTCGCGGACGCTCGGGGGCGGCCTTGGAACGCTGGGGCGAGGATCGCCGACCCTCGGGAGCGGCTTGCCGACGCTGTGGGGAGGGGGCCGCGACGGGGCACGCGAACACCGCCGCGGGCGGCGTTCGGCCCCCCGGGGCGGTTGGTCCATCCCGGCATGGCGCGGCCGAGCCATCCCGTTGCCGGGGGCGGCCCTGTTTCTCCTTTGCGTATTCCAAGGGTTGTGGTACACTTTGTAGACCAAGGATGCCCGAAGCCTGAAAAACTGAGGATGCGGCACGGTGAAGAATCTGGTAATTGTGACAGGCGGCATTGCTGTCTTGGGTAGTTCCGCCCACGCCCAAAGCCCCCTAGACAGTTTTTTCCTAACGATTGAGGCCCCGGCGGTGGTCACCCCATCTTCTGGTGGCGCGTTCATCGAGGTCTACTGCGGGTATACGCTGCCGGGAGGTGGTGCCGTGGCCATCCAAGGCGGCGACGTGGACGTGTACGCGTCCGAGCCGCTGTTCAGCAACCTGCGCGTGATCGTGCGCGACCTGCCACCGCCCCCCTACGGCTCGTTCTGGCGGGGCACCCGCACCTCCGAAGGCGATGCCGTCAACGACATCGTCGCCGGGCAACGTGTCTTGGGCGGCGGCGG
>CAYGTM010000414.1:0-2584 GCA_964352795.1 uncultured Phycisphaera sp. | reverse complement strand
CCGACCACCCGCGCGAGCGCCAGCGGGCCGCCCACCCACGGCAGCGTGTAGACGATCGCCTCTACGCCGAGCGCCGGCGTGGCGAGCAGGAACGAGAGGGCGGCCCCGCCGGGCGCGCCGTGGCTGCTGATCCCTCGAAAGATCGGGAGCACGCCGCACGAGCACACCGGCAGCGGCAGCCCGAACGAGATGCCGAGCCCGGGGCGCGTCAAGAGGCCGCCTCAGGCTGGGAGGGGGGTGGTGCGGGCGGTGGTGAGGGGCCGGGCCCGGGCACGGGCGGCGGCTTTGGCGGGCCGATGGGCCCGATGCCTCCCGGCGGTGGAGGCGGCGATGCCGGTCGTCGCGGCGGTGGTGGCGGTGGCCCGAGTTCACGTCGTCGTGGTCGCAACGAGCCCCAGCAGGGCGGCAGCGGCATGTGGCGCGAGCAGGACCTCATCGAGCGCGAGGCCAAGCTCCAGCACGCGGGCGGCTATCTGCGCAAGCGTCGCCAGGACCTGGCTCGCGGGGCCGGCCAGCAGGGGCGCCAGCAGAGCGCGGCCCAGGGGGGCGGCACGGTGAAGATCGCGGCACCGTTCACGATCAAGGACCTGTCGGCGGCCACGGGCGTCAAGGGCGCCGAGATCGTCAAGAAGCTGTTCATGCAGGGCATCATGGCCCAGATCAACGGCGGGATCGAGGTCGAGAAGGCCCAGGAAATCATGATGGACTTCGAGATCGAGCTCGAAGTGACCGCGGCCAAAAGCGCCGAGGAGGCCGTGGCCGCCCAGTTCGACACGCGGACGAACGTCGACGAGCGCCCGCGCGGCCCGGTGGTCACCATCCTGGGCCACGTCGACCATGGCAAGACCAGCCTGCTGGACAAGATCCGCAACGCCAAGGTGGCCGCGGGCGAGGCCGGCGGCATCACACAGGCCACCAGCGCGTTCCGCGTGCCGGTGCATGTGGGCGACGACAAGAGCCGTGAAGAGAAGCAGGTGGTGTTCATCGATACGCCGGGCCACAAGGCCTTCACGGCCATGCGTTCGCGTGGGGCGAACGTGACGGACATCGTGGTGCTGGTGGTGGCCGCCGACGACGGGGTGATGCCCCAGACCATCGAGTCGATCAGCCACGCCAAGGCGTCGGGCGTGCCCATCGTGGTGGCGCTCAACAAGATCGATCGGCCCAGCGCCACCGATGCGAAGATCACGGAAATCTTCGGCCAGCTCGCCCAGCACGACCTGAACCCCGTGGAGTGGGGCGGCGACATCGAGGTCGTGCGCACCAGCGCGACGACGGGCCAGGGCATCCAGGAACTGCTCGAGACCCTCGACTATCAGGCCCAGTTGCTCGAGCTCAAGGCCGACTTCGGCGGGGCGGCCCGCGGCACGGTGGTCGAGGCCCAGATGGAGCCCGGCCGCGGCGCGGTGATGAACGTGCTGCTCCAGGACGGCGAACTCAAGGTGGGCGACTTCATCGTGGCCGGCCGTGCGTTCGGCCGCGTGCGCGACATCACCGACGACACCGGCAAGCGTCTGCGCGTGGCGCACCCGCCCATGCCGTTGCAGGTGACTGGCATCGACGTGCTGCCCGACGCGGGCGATAAGTTCTTCATCGCCACGAGCCTGAAGGAAGCCCAGAACGCCGCCGAGCAGCGCCGCACCCGTGAGCGCGAGGAGCAACTGGCCCAGCCGGCGATGACCCTCGACCGGATGTTCAGCCAGATGGCCGAGGCCGAGCTCAAGGAGATCGTGGTCGTGCTCAAGGCCGACGTGCAGGGCTCGGTGGACGTGCTCAAGGCCGAGATCGAGGGCGTCTCGACCGAGGAGATCAAGATCCGCGTGATCCACTCGGCCGTCGGCGGCGTGACCGAGAGCGACGTGCTGCTGGCCGAGGCGTCCAAGGGCGTGATCGTGGGCTTCAACGTCATCCCCTCGGGCAAGGCCCGCAAGGTGGCCGAGAGCAAGGGCGTGCAGATCCGCACGTACGACGTGATCTACCACATCACCGAGGACATGCAGAAGGCCGCCGAGGGCATGCTCGACCCCGAGCTTCGCCAGGAGGTGCTGGGCCACGCCGAGGTGCGCGCGGTGTTCAAGGTGTCCAAGGTCGGCACGATCGCGGGCTGCTACGTCACCGACGGCGTGGTGCAGCGCGATGCGCTCATCCGCGTCACGCGCAACGACATCATCATCGAGAACGATCGCAAGCTCAGCCAGCTCAAGCGCTTCAAGGACGACGCGAAGGAGGTTCGCTCGAACATGGAGTGCGGCATGAAGATCGACGGCTACGACGACATCAAGGAAGGCGACATCCTCGAATGCTACAAGCAGGTCGAGGTGAAGCGGACCTTGTGAGCCATGCCTGATTGGTGTAACTCATGGTCATCGGCGTCCTCCAGTTCGAGCTGCTCGTGCCCGGGGCCGAGTCCCTCAAGGACAAGCGGGCGGTGGTGCGCAGCGTGCGTGACAAGCTCAGCCGCGAGCTGCGGATCAGCATCGCCGAGGTCGGGGCCCACGACAACCACCGGGTCGCCATGATGGGGGCGGCGCTGGTCGCCACCGACGGCCCGCGGGCCCACGAGTTGCTCGACAAGGCGTGGAAC
>CAYGTM010000413.1:0-2586 GCA_964352795.1 uncultured Phycisphaera sp. | reverse complement strand
ATCTGGCTGGCGGTGGGCTGCACGGTGATGGTTGGCGGTGTGGGGAAAGCCCCGGTCAGGTTGGCCACCCAGAAACGGTCCTGGCCTTCGAAGATGCCGCGGCCGGCGAGAATCGTGCCGCCGAAGGATGTGGCATCGACAGTGGTGAGCGTCCAGCCGGTGAGGTCCACGCCCGCGTCGGCGAGGTAGTCGCTGGCCAGCATGATGCCTTCGTCGGCGGTCCAGATCGTTGCGAGCCTCGTCTCATCAAGCAGAACCGTTGTGCCGACCACCAGCGCGCCGTCGAACGTCGTGTCGTTCACCGAGGCGAGCTTCGTGTCGGTAAACGTGTCCATCGGCTCGATGCCACCCGAGGCGGTCCAGCGGAAGGGACGCCTGAATCCCTCGTCGAAGGCCGCGGCCGTTTCCCAACTTTCGCCAAAGATCCTCAAGCCGTCGCCGCTGATGGTGCGGGCGAGAGCGTACTGATCGCCCGGAGGCGTGCCGATGTCCACCATGCCATCGGCCTCGGTCCAGCGGAACGGACGGCTGTTGCGCGTGCCGCCGTTGGCGGAGAGGCCAACGACGATGGTGCCGTCGGCACTGATGTCGAGAGCGTTCGAGAAGCCGAAGGTGAGTACACCAAGGTTTTGGAATCCCTCGCCTTCCGTCCAGCGGTAGGCCCTTCCGCTACTTGAAAACAACCTACTACCAACCACTTGGGCACCACCGTTGCTTGTAGCTGCGACCGAAGTGACTCTTCCGGCGGTGCTTGCTTCGAACGGGATTGGAGATGCGAGTTCTATCCAGCGAACACCTATTATGCCAGCAAATGACGAGTCTGCCACCCCCACGATGCTGCTGCCGTCCGAATTCAGGCCGGCGGCTCGGGATGACTGTCTTGTACCGCTGCCGGAGTCTCCGAGCACCATCACCCCCTCGCTAGACGTCCACCGAAACGCGCGTTCCTGACCATCTATGTTGCGCGTCGCCCCCGCCGCAGTCGTGCCGTCGCCGCTGAGGCGGACCTGGACCAGCGTCTCGAAGCCATCGATGGGGTCGATCGCCGTGATTTCCTGCCCCATCGCCGTCCCGGTCATCGCCAGAACACCCGCCGCCATACCCACCACGCCCATCATCATCCCGTTTGCATGCATCGTCCGCTCCCTTTTCTTGACCCCGGCTCCCACGAGCCGCCGGGGGTTCTGAGTTGGTTCACAGGCTGATGCGTCGCGCGGGGGCGGGTGCGACATGGGGGGCAAAAAATACTTGAACGGGGCGTCGGGCCCTACCGCATGCCTTCCAGGGCCGCGATGACGCCGTCGTAGTGGTCGGCGTACTCGGCTTCTTCCACGGGGTTCGTCCAGCCGCGGCGTTCGCGCTGGGTGTACATCTCGCGGGCCTGGCGGGCCCAGGGCAGGGCCGCCCGGACCGCCTGGGGCGGAGCGCCCGGCGAGCGGCCGTGGAAGTTGCTGACGATCGACGCCAGGCGGAGGCGGCAGACCTCGGCGTTGCGGACCACCATCAGGTTCTCGGGGAGGAGGGCGGCCGAACGGTCGGCGTCGGCGATGGCTTGCTCGGCCCACAGCCCGAAGCCGTCCCAATCGCCAAGCCGTGCTCGGGCGTCGGCCATGTGCTGGGTGTTCCAGGACACGAAGTTCCCGCCCCGGGGGTGCCCGGCCCGGTCCAGACGCTGGGCGTACTGGAGCGCTTCTTCGACGCCACGGGCGAACTGCTCGGCGTCGTGGACCTCGCTCTCACCCAGCGCGTAGGCCCGGAAGAACCATGCCCTGACGAGTTCCTCCTGTACCAGTGGGTCGCCCGGGGCCAGATCGACCGCTCGCTGCGCATCGGCGATGGCGCGCTCCTGATTCTCGAGTACGGCAATGTCGCCCGCCCCATCACCCTTCAGGAGCCTGGCGTACAGGAAGTGCATGCTCGAACGCCAGCGCCAGTACCGGCTGTCGCCCGAGAGGGCGTCCTCGAGCCGAGTCATGCCTTCGAGCACAGCGTGGTAGTGCTTCGCACTCCTGTCTTGCCTTGCTCGCGGGAGGTCCGCCCTTATGTCCCGTATCCAGCGGTGCTCCAGATACACGCGGAGCATCTGCGCCAGCGGGGCCGAGGGATCTTCCAGGCGATCGAGCAGTTCGGCGGTACGCGCGAGCGGGTCGAGCGAGCCATGCTTGTTCCCGACCTCAAAGGTCTGGATCTCGCTCAGACGCGTGTAGGCCTCGGCCAGTTCAAGGATCAGGTCGTCATCGGCGATAGGGTCGGCCGACAGTTGATCGAGCGTTGTTGCGGCCCGGTCAACCAGTTCGCTCCGAAGCGCGGTCGTCCCGGGGAGGAGGCTGAGCGCGTCGGCCATGTCGAAGATGACCCATCGGGCGAACTCGCGGGTCTCGGCGAACCGCGCCTCGGCCCGGTCCCGCGCCACCGCCACCTCGCGCTGGCTGATGGCGTAGACCACCACGGCCACCCCTAATGCCGCCACGACCATGGCCGAGGCCGACAGCGGCATCGCGTTTCGCCGGGCGAACAGCAGCCCCCGCCGCAGCCGGCCGGGGGAGCGGACGCGCAGGGGGCGGCCTTCCAGAGCCCGGACCCGAA
>CAYGTM010000412.1:0-2587 GCA_964352795.1 uncultured Phycisphaera sp. | reverse complement strand
CCTCAAGGACGGCGTGAGCAGCGACTTCCAGATCACCGCCGCCATGCTGGGCGACTTCATCAACAAGGTGAACAAGCTCACCCGCACCTGGGGCTTCATCGGCCCTCGCGTCGTGATCAGCGTGCCCAGCGGTATCACCGCCGTCGAGAAGCGGGCCGTGTTCGATAGCGCCGAGCACGCCGGCGCGCGGCGGACGTACCTGCTCGAAGAGCCCGTGGCGGCGGCCATCGGCGCTGGTCTGCCCGTGGCCGAGCCGACCGCCAGCATGATCGTCGACATCGGCGGCGGCACCACCGAGGTGGCCGTCATGTCATTGGCCGACATCGCCGTGTGCGAGAGCGTGCGCGTGGCCGGCGACGACATGGACGAAGCGATCATCAACCACATGCGCCGCACCTACAACCTGATGATCGGCGAGCAGACCGCCGAGCGGATCAAGATCGAGATCGGCTCGGCCGCCAAGGTCGGCGATGAGACCACCATCGAGGTGCGCGGCCGCGCCATGATCAGCGGCTTGCCCCGCAAGGCCCCCCTCACAAGCGAAGAGATCCGCGAGGCCCTCAGCGAGCCCATCGGACAGATCATCGAGACCGTCACCCGAACGCTCGAAAAGGTCGAGCCCGAGTTGTCGGCCGACCTGGTCGAGAACGGCATCGTGCTGGCCGGCGGCGGGGCCCTGCTCCGCGGCTTGCCCGACGTACTCCGCAAAGCCACCGGGCTCGAGTGCATTCTGGCGGACGACCCGCTGACCTGCGTGGCCCGCGGCACGGCGATCTACCTCGAGCACATCGAAGAGTGGAAGGCCCCCCTCGAGAACGACATCGACGTCTGATCGGGCCGCTTCCCGATTTTGCCGGGGCGATGTATCCGGGACAACTTCTCCGGGACAAAATGGCCGGACCACTCTCGAAAAGACCGAGCACCCGAACCACGCTGCGAGTGACGCTCGTCGTGCTGTTCCTCCTCTCGGTCATCCCCATGCGTTTCACACGCTGGACCACCGGCTTCGCCGATGTGGCCGTCACGGTGTCGGCACCCGTGAGCAACGCCGTGCGCTGGGTGGCCGATCCGCTGACGCGTCCTTTCCGGCGCTCGGCTGATCCCGCTCTGGCCGAGCAGTACCGCCAGGAGGCCGAGGTCGCCCGCCAACGCGCCCTCGACCTGGAACTGAAGGTGCGCGAGCTGCAACGCCAGGTGTTCGAGCTCCAGCGCGGCACCGACCTGACACCCGAACTGGGCGTGAGCCAGGTCGCCGCCCCGGTCATCGGCCGCTTCACCGAGGCCTCCAGCGCCGCCCTCCAGGTCCGCGCGGGGAGCGGTCGCGGCGTGGTCGAGAACTCGGTGGCCGTCGTCGAGGGCCTGCAACTGCTCGGCAGGGTCGAGCGCGTCACGACCGCATGGTGCGTCGTACGGCCCATTACCGACAATGCGTCGGGCGGCCTCATGGCGCTCGTGATGACCGACCAAAGCCTCGACAGCGGCATCGAATGCCGCCTCGAGCCCGCCGGCGCTGGCGTGCTCAAGGGCCCGGCGACATGGAAGTTCGACGAAGATCGGAAGGGCCCCGTCGAGATCACCGTGGGGATGACGGTTCGCCTGCGTGACGATACCTGGCCGCGCAGCGCGCAGATGCTCGTCGTGGGCACGGTCGTCGAGGTCGCTCCCGCGCCAGACGAGCCCACGCGCACCATCATCACGGTCGCGCCCACGGTGCCGTTGCAGCGCGTGAGTGAGGTCGTGCTCCGCGTGCCTATTGACCCGGAAACCGAGTTCCCCGAGTCAAGCGAGGACGGCACGCCATGAACTGGCCCGTCTTCGCCATCTTCGCGTACCTGCTGCTCGGGCTCGAACGGGGGTTGCGCGACGCCCTGGCCATCGGCCCGGTACAACCCAGCTTCCTGCTCGCACTTGGCGCGTACATCGCGCTGAGCGCCCCGCCCATGCACGCCGTCTGGGCCTGCCTGGTGCTCGGGCTCACGCTCGACCTCACCGGCGGCTGGCCCATGCTGGCCGGCCCGGGCCAGGCGGTGATCGGGCCGTATGCGCTGGGGTGTGTGCTCATGGCCCAAGTCATCCTCACTCTTCGCGGCAAGCTCGTGCGCCACCACCTGGCCACGCTCTCGGTGCTCACGTTCTTCGGCGTCGTCGCGGCGCAACTGGTCGTCGTGATCCTGCTGAGCATCCAGAAGCTCACTGGCGCGCCGCTCGCCTTCGAGCCCGGACGGGAGTTGCTCGTGCGTCTGGGGTCGGCCGGGTACACGGGGGTGCTGGCCGTGCCGCTGGGGTTGCTGCTCATCGCTGCCGCCCCGTTGCTCGGGTTTACCGGCCACGGCCCGCGCGCCTGGCAACGACGCTCCTAGGTTTACACTTCAGTTTGTGTTGCTTCCAGGGGGGCCCGACCATGAAACTCATCCTCTTCGACGACGGCAAGGGCGAACTCGCACCACTCACCGACCTGCGCCCGGCCTTCGACATCCGCACCGGCGCGTGGACCGCGCTCGAGCGATGGGCCGACATCGGCATGAAGCCCGCGTGCCTGCTCGTGCCCGAGCCCCTGGCCGCGCTCGCGCGAGAACTCCACCCCCAG
>CAYGTM010000411.1:0-2591 GCA_964352795.1 uncultured Phycisphaera sp. | reverse complement strand
CGCGCGAGCCCGCCCGGATCACCCCCCCGGGCCGGAGCCTCCGCGCGACTTCCATCGCCGGGCCCTCGACGTCGTTCAGGTGCTCGAACACATGCAGGCACACGACCGCGTCGGCGGTGTTGTTATCGACGGGCAGCGACTTGAGAAAATCACACGCGTGCGTCTCGTCGTAGTGCGAGGCCTCGAGCGAGGGATGGTCGAGGTTGCCGTCGAGGCCGATCCAGCGGATGTTCGTGGGCGCGCTTTGCTCACCTTCCGTAAACCGCTTCATCCACCCACGCTCGCAGCCAAGATCGACCACGACATACTCGCGGCCCTCCTTCGCGGCCTGCCGGGCGCCGTCCTGGATGGCCCGGGCCGCCCACCAGTAGCGTTGGAGACGCAGGCTGTGCTTCGCGTTGCCGATGTGGCCGGTCAGGCCCTCGTTGGGCTCGGTGAGGTCGACCGAGTTGCGGTAGTCCATCAGCGACCAGCGGAGGAAGGCGAGGCAGCCGATGGGATGGGAGGCTCGTTGGGTGGTGGGCGTCCGTGCTGGCTGAATGGGCGTCGCGGTGGCCATGATGTTCCCCTGTCGCCCCGCCGCCGTGCGGGGTGGATGAAGAACATTTTAGGCCCGCGCCTCACGGTACCGAACCAGCCGCTCGTGCTCGCGATCTCACGATCGCCATGCCGCCCAGAGCGCTTTCGCGCCCCGAACAGTCTCTCTGCCTCTCTTCTCATTGGACCGATTCATGGGCCCTTGGGCTCAGGTCCCACCGCCGGAGTTACGGCTTGGTGGTCGCGGGCTTCTGCCCGTGCTGCTGGTCGGGCCGCTTGTCGCCGCCGACACCCTGGCCGGGCTTGCTGTCGCCGACCTTGTTCTCGGCGGGTTTGTTCTCGGCAGGCTTGGGCGCTGAAGCGTTGGGCTTCATGGTCTGCTCGTTCTTGTTCTCGGTGGTGGTCATGCGAAGACTCCTTTGTTGGATCGCCGCACATGCGGCGTGATGTATAGCCGCGGGTGCGGCATCGTGAATTCGCCGCGCGTGCGGCGGAGTTGGTTGGTACCAAGAACGTCGGCCTATCGCCACGTGCGCATCCCAGCACGATCCCCCGCACACTTCAGAGAAGGGCGCGGGCGTCGGCGTGGTCGGAGCAATCCAATCGATGCGGCGCGGATGAGGCCGGCTTTCCGCGAGCGTGATTCGACGCGTGCCCGAGGGACGCAAGTCGTGATGCTCGCACAACAGCATAGCGAGCGGGCCGCTCGCCAGAGGCTCGACGGCCCAATGCACGGGGAAACACATTCACCATAGTGGCGTCAGAGCACGCACGGGCCACAAATATAAAAAGGAAGCCTGCGTGGCTTCCTCTCATCGTGCGTTCACGGGTTCGACTTATGAAGCGTGAAGAAAACTTACAGATTCCCCCGCTTCTCCTGCTCCAACTCCAACGCCTCGAACAGCGCCTTGAAGTTGCCCTTGCCGAAGCTCTGGCTGCCACGGCGGCTGATGATCTCGAAGAACAGGGTCGGGCGGTCCTGGAGGGGCTTGGTGAAGAGCTGGAGCAGGTACCCCTCGTCGTCGGCGTCGACCAAAATGCCCAGGTCCTTGATCTTCGTGTGGTCTTCCTTCACCGCCTCGTGGCCGTTCTCGGTCAGCACCTTATTGACACGCGCCCACACCAACTCGTAGTAGGTGTCGGGCAGGTTCAGGAAGTCCACCCCTCGGAGGCGCAGCTCGGCCACGCTCTTGAGCTCGTCGTCGGTGCGCAGGGCCAGGTGCTGGATGCCCGGCACCATGCTGTGCCACTCAAGGTACTCGAGGATCTGGCTCTTCTTCTTGCCCGGGGCCGGCTCGTTGATCGGCATCTTGATCAGGTTATTGCCGCTGGCCATCACCTTGCTCATGAGCGCGCTGAACTCGGTCGAGATGTCCGCATCGTCGAAGTGCTTGAACATCGCGAAGCCCATGACCTTCTCGTACCACTCCACCCAGTGGTTCATCTTGCCCTCTTCGACGTTGCCCACGCAGTGGTCGACGAACTTGAGCCCGCAGGGGTGTTGCGTGTTATAGTCGTTCAGCGAGAAGGTGCCGTACTTGCGGAAGCCCGGGGCGAACAGGCCGCCCGCCTTGAGTGTGTCGAGCCCGTACGCGCCTTCGCGGCTGACGAAGCTGTGCACGGCCCGGCCGTACGCCTTCACGCCGGCCATCGTGATGCTGCCGTTCTCGTCGCTCTGGGTCACCGGCTCGTAGGCGCTCTCGCCGCCGTTGCGCAGCACCTGCTCGTAGGCGGCGGTCGCGTCGGCCACGGTCAGGGCCACGTCCTTCACGCCGTCGCCGTACTTCACCAACTCGCTGTTGATCGGGTGGTCGGGCGTCAGGGGGGTGGTCAGGAGAAGGCGGATATTGCCCTGGGTGAGCAGGTACTGGGCCGTCTGCCGGCTGCCGGTGGTCAGGTCGGCCACCTCGTGCACCTGGAAGCCGAAGAGCTGGGCGTAGAACACGGCCGCCTGCTTGGCGTTGCCGACGTAGAAGCGGACGTGGTCGATGTCGATCAGGTCGAGCGGATCGACGATCTTCCCGGCCGCGGTACTGGTGCCTGTGGTCGTGGAG
>CAYGTM010000410.1:0-2595 GCA_964352795.1 uncultured Phycisphaera sp. | reverse complement strand
GAGTTGCTCCGGCCCTGCCGCCTCGCGCGCCCGGCCGGTCAGCCACACCCACACCGGCACGGATGCCGACTCGATGGCCGTGCCCAAACTCCAAGCCAGATCCTCGCGCACCCGGCCGGCGTCCAGTTCCAACAGCACGCCCTGGAATCGCCCATCACCAACCCGGTCAAAATGGCCCTGAAGTTCTCGGACCACTGCCGCCGAATCGACATGACCAACCACGCGAACGTGCAAGACTACCGCCGCCCGTTCACGCTCCAAACCTAGGGAGACCCCGGTCAGCCCGATAAGGAACACCACCAACCACTTTGTTCGTATGGACTTATGAGAATAGTGACCGAACATCCAGCCCCCAGCCTTCCAATCCTCGCCTCCCCATGAGACTGGATGATACTGGAACGGCGGCAAAACCGCAATGGGTTTTCGGAACCTATCTCGTCGGCCACCCTCCCAGCCCCAAACTGGGCGCTCAATTCATGCCAGTCTTCACTTTGAGAAAAGTGGCATTGGAATCAGGCCGATGGCAGGATGCAACCAAGGTGCGGGAGGCACGACCAATGGACAACGGGAAACGGGAGTTCGAGGAACTCCGCAACATTCTTCAAAAGCTCGATCGATCGCTCGACGAGGCCCAACACAAGCGCACCCACGGCTCCACGCCGCAGGGGCCTACCCATCCCCCCATCCCGGCATCCACGGCCATGCCAAGCACGCCCAGCACGCCAGTGGTCCCGGCGATCATCCCCGACACACCCGATGATGCCGACGATCAGCCCGGACGCCTGAAGGCCAAGCCCCTTCGTCGCACAAGGCCCGAGAACTCGGGCCCATCCCACGGCTGGGTCCACTAAGCGTTCCGCACACACGCCTCAAGGGGGAAGCCATGCTCTCACGCCTCTTCGGTAAGGACAACTCGAAGAAGCCCGACCCCCAGGCCGGCGCCAACGTCGAGTCGATGGCCGCCCAGGCCTCCGGTGTGTCCAGCCTGGCCAGCTTCGATCGCTTCGGCGCCACCATCATCGCCACGCTCAAAGAGCGCACGCTCTCGGGCAACGAAGCCGCCGCCCTGGTGGTCGCCCTCACCGACAAGCTCACCGAGCCGGGCCAGATTCCCGCCCGCCACGTCGTGCTCGACCTCCAGAACGTCGAGTACATGGACTCGGCCTGCATCGGCGTGCTCGTCGAACTGCTCACCCGCCTGCAAAAGGCCGGCGGCCGCGTCGCGCTGGTCAACGCCGCCGCCAACGTCGAGTGCCTCTTCAAGCTCACCCGCCTCGACCGCCTCTTCCCCATCTGCCGCGACGTGATGCGCGCCATCGAGGCCGTCGAACGCCACGCAGCGTGAGGCTGCTAGCGCACGCCGCGATCGGCCATCTCACGATCCATGAGCACAACGTCGGTCGCGTCGTGCCAACCGTCGGCGTTCACGTCACCGCGACGATCACGGCCGTTGAAGAGCAGCATGAACTCGCTGTAGTCATCCAGCGTCACCTCGCCGTCGCCATCCACGTCGGCGAAGGAGTTCGCGCTGTTGCATACCTGGTATCGCGTCAAGTAGGTCTGATAGCGATCGGTGCGATCGCCTTCGGGGTCGACCGGCAGTAATGCGTCGGGCGGCCCGCCGACCATGCCGTGGCCCCAGAACAAGCATGTGTTGGTCGGATCGGGAACGGTTCCGGTGTAGTCGGCCGCCATGACACGGTTCAATGCCGCTCCGGGTGGGGATGCAGCACGGTAGCTCCGCTGAAACGCGATCGACCTATTTCTCCACGGCGACAAAACCGGCGTCCTGGGCTTTCGTACTCGCGCAAGCCACGATTGAGATCACGCCAAGCCTAAATGCTCGTATACGGAACTTTTGCATGCGATCTCCTTTGCGATTGTCGGTGCGTGTGGTACACTCAAAGCTAGAGGATAACAGAAAAACTGACAAGGAGTGTGTGAATATGATGAAAAACTTTGCGAGCACCGGGATCATCGCAGCCTATATAGGCAGTTTTGCCCACGGCCAAGTTGTCTTTGACAGTTTCTACCTTGACCTCGTCGCCCCGCCAGTGGTCACCCCCTCCAGCGGCGGGGCCTCGATTGAACTCTGGTGCGGCTTTACACCAGACTATTCCATCGCCATCCAGGGCGGCGACATGGACGTGTACGCCTCCGAGCCACTGTTCAGCAATCTGCGCGTCATCGTGCGCGACCTACCCCCGCCACCCTACGGCTCGTTCTGGCGGGGCACCCGCACCCCCCAAGGCGATGCCGTCAACGACATCGTCGCCGGGCAACGTGTCTTGGGCGGCGGCGGTGGCGGTGCCGCGATCGATGACAGCAACCCTTTACTGCTTTGGACGGCCAACTGGGCCACGCAAGACTTCACGCCCCGAGTGATCGAGCTTTCCGCCGTTCACGGCGACCATTTCAGTTGGGCAAGACTTGATGGCGGCACATTCTTCCAGTTCCCCGACCCCGGCTACGCCACCATTGTCGTCCGCACCGACTGCCTGGCCGACCTGGACGGTAACGCCGAGCTCGACGTGTTCGATTTCCTGAGCTTCCAGAACTTCTTCATGGACGCCAGCCCCGTCGCCGACCTGGACG
>CAYGTM010000409.1:0-2596 GCA_964352795.1 uncultured Phycisphaera sp. | reverse complement strand
ACGGCATCCTCGACAGCATCGACATCGCCAACGGCGTCAGCTTCGACCTCAACCTCAACGGTACGCCCGACGAGTGCGAGCCCGACTGCAACGCCAACGGCATCCCCGACGACCTGGACATTACTTCCATGGCGAGCGCCGACGCCAACGGCGACGGCATCCCCGACGAGTGCCAAGCCGACCGTGACGGCAACGGCATCGCCGACTGGACCGACATCTTCGAAGACATGTCGCTCGACATTGACCGCAACGCCGTGCTCGATGCGACGCAGGACTGCGACGGCGACGGTATTCCCGACATCATCGCCCTCGACCACGCCCACAACATCTGGGCGGTGTCGTCCGGCGACGCCCGGATCAAAGAATACCACTTCCGCAGTAGCGTGCTGCGGGCCCAGAGCGACGAGGGCGCTCTCGTCGATCCCGTCGACCTGCTCATCACCGCCGACCGCCGCGTGCTGGTGAGTGATGCGGGCGATGGCTTGGGAGGGCGCATCGTTGAGTACGACCGCGAGGGCGTGCTCGTGCGCGAGTTGGTGGCCGCCGGCTCGGGCGGGCTCCTCTATCCCAGCGCGATGGCCATCGCGCCCGACGGCTCGCTGCTCGTCGCCGACCGCGACGCCAACAGCGTCCTGCGATACGACATCGACTCTGGCGAGTTCCTCGGCGTCTTCGTCGAGGCCGAGGCCGGCGGGCTCATGCTCCCGTATGGCATGACGTTCGGCCCCAATGGCAATCTCTACGTGAACACCGACCACGCGGGCGTCATCGAGTACGATGGCATGACCGGCACCCACGTCCGCCAGTTCATCGAGCACGGCGCGGGCGAGCTGCACCACGGCCGCGGCGTGCTGTTTATTCCCGCAGCCGCGGAGTCTGGCATCGGCTGGCGCTGCCTGGTCGCCAGCGGCGAGGCGAACAACATCCTCGAGTTTGACGCCCAGACGGGCGAATACGTCGATGTCTTCAACGAGGGCGACTTCCGAGGCAAGCTGCGCGACCCCTGGGCCCTGCGCCAGGGCCCCAACGGCAATGTCTACGTCAGCAGCGCCTTCCTGCACACGCGATCCGCCCCGCCGCCCAAGGGCACGCTCCAACAAGACACCGCCGGCCTGCACCTCACCCGTCCGCACATCTTCCAATACGACGCCCGCAACGGCAAGCTCATCAACGCCTACGTCCAGGCCGTCGATTCCGGGCTCGACCACCCAAAGGGCTTCGACTTCATGCCCGGCCCCCTCGACCGCAACGCCAACGCCATCCCCGATAGTTGCGAGGCCACCTGCATCGCCGACTGCGACGGCTCGGGCACGGTCGACATCCTCGACTTCCTCTGCTTTCAGAACGCCTTCACCGCCGGCGACCCCGCCGCCGACTGCACCGCCGACGGCACGCTGGACATCTTCGATTTCCTGTGCTTCCAGGCGGCGTTCGACGGCGGGTGCTGAGCCACGCGCTCGCGGGCGGCCCATACACTGCCCCAAGTGCCAAGAGGACTCTTCCACGACGACGCCCAACCCCCCACCGGCCCATTCCTGGCCGTCGCCCTCGAGCGATCCATCGACGGCAAGACGCTGACCTACGCCCCGCCCGCCGAGAGCGAGGAGGCGACCAAGTCGCTCGTCGGCCGGGCGTGCATGGCGCCGCTGGGTAGAGGTGGCAAGGGTGGCGTTCCAACGAGGGGCGTCATCGTCGCCGTCGGGGGTTCGGAGATGCTCGCCGGCTTCGACCCCCACAAAGTCCGTCGCCTGCTGGCCGTGAGCGACGCCAGATTGCCCGAGGGCGTGCTCGAACTGGGTCGATGGATCAGCGAGTACTACGCCTGCCCGCTGGGCATGACCCTGGCCGCCATGCTGCCCGCGGCGGTGAAGAAGGCCGTGGGGCGCAAGCAGCGGGTGGCATTGCGACCCACCGACGCCACCAACGAGCCCCTCGCGCAAGCGAGGGGAATCTCGCGACCAAATGACGAGGGTGCTGATGCGTCCATTCCCCCCGCTCGCGGGGGGGGCTCGTTGAAGCTCCCGCCCGCGACGAATAAAGCCCTCGAAGGTGTTCGTCACATTGCCCCCGATGCCTGGCCCCTCGAAGAACGCGACCTCGTGCATCGCCTTGGCCTCAAGAACGCCGCCCCCATCCGACGCCTCCTCACCATGGGTGTGCTCGAAGAAGTCACGCTCACCGACGTCGTTGCGCGCACCGAGGACGCCACGCCCATGGCCCTCGAAACCGGCCCCGCGCCAACACCCACGCCGGAGCAACAAGCCGTCATCGACGGCGTGCCGCTCGACGCCTTCTCCACCCACCTGCTCTTCGGCGTCACCGGCTCGGGCAAGACCGAGGTCTACCTCCAACTGCTCGAGCGCGTGCTGGCCTCGGGCAAAGCGGGCATCGTGCTGGTGCCCGAGATCGCCCTGACCCCCCAACTCTCGTCGAGGTTCATCGCCCGGTTCGCGCCAACCCTCGGCGAGCGCGGCGTGGCCGTCCTGCACTCCGGGCTCAGCGCCGGCCAACGCCACCGCGCGTGGGACGCGGTGTCCAGGGGCCTGGCCCGCGTCGTCGTCGGCCCACGCTCGGCCCTCTTCGCGCCGCTCACCAA
>CAYGTM010000408.1:0-2603 GCA_964352795.1 uncultured Phycisphaera sp. | reverse complement strand
GTTTATGATCGCGTGCTCGCCCACCACCGCGTGTGCGTTCACCACCGCGCCGGGGCCGACGAACGCGCCAACCCCGATCGTTGCGCTCTGGCTGATGATCGCCGACGGATGCGTCACGCTGGCCGCCGTGCCGGTCAATGCCCCGAGCACCCGCATCCGCGTCGACACGTCGCCGATGCACAAGATCCAAGGCTCTTGCACGCGATCGAGCCCGCCAAGCCGCGCCAGGTCGGGCACGCTCGCCGCCGCGTCGTCATCGACGAACCCCGCGAGCACCACCCCACCCGCGCGCGCGGCATCAGCCACGACCCTCGCGTGCCCACCGCCGCCGACAAGAACAATCAATCCGTTCACGCCGAATCCATCGGCATTACGCACACCCCGCGTCGAACTCATTCTGAAACGCCAGGAAGTCAAAAATAGTCAACTCCCCATCCCCGTCGAAGTCCGCAGCCACGTCGCCCGAGTCGAACAGGTTCTGGAACGCCAGGAAGTCGAAGATCGTCAACACGCCATCGCCGTCCAGATCGGCCCGGCACGCGTCCTCTACCCGCTCGATCACCACCGACCCCTCGGTGAAGCGCAGCGAGCCGACCAGGAAGCTGGGCGACAGCACGATGTCGTTGATGTTGAAGAACGCCACGTTGTCGGCCCCGATGCCAGCGTCGAACGTCGCCGCGAAACGCACCGTGATGCCCACGAGCACCTGCTCGCCCTCGAAGGTCTGCCCGAGCACCTGGAACGGGTGCGTCCCCTCGGGGTTCTCGACCAGGCCCGTCAGGAAGTCCGACGACCCCGGCGAGAGCTGCTCGAGCGCGTCGGCCAGCGGCGTGGGATCGGGAAACAGCGACCCCAGCACGATCCCGCTGCCCTGCACCATGCCCGAGACCTCGTAGCGATAGGCCCCCGCCGGCGAGATCGTGTCGGGGGCGCTCGTCCGGCCCACGCTGGTCCCGTCACGCAGCACGACCCCCGCCAGGTTGACCGACACCGACTCCTGGGCCGTCGCGATGAAGCCGAACGCTCCAATACCGAACACAACCGCCGCTTTGCCAATCCGTGCGTCCATCTCCGCCCTCCTTCGTAAGGTGATGCCTACAGCCTACCCCAAGCCGGCCCTTTCGCCAACACCACTTCGACCAAACCGCCCCGATATCCTCGCCCGGTGCCCACCGCCCTCATCCTCGCCGCCGCCGCCTACCTCATCGGGTCCATCCCCTTCGGCTACCTCATCGCCCGCTCGAAGGGCGTGAACATACTGAAGGCAGGCTCGGGCAACATCGGGGCGACGAACGTGAAGCGAGTTCTCGGACGTGGGCCGGGTAACCTCTGCTTCGCCCTCGATGTCGCCAAGGGCCTGCTGCCCACCCTCATCGCGGGGTTGGTCCTGGGTACGCTGGGTAATCTCGACGCCCCTGCCTCGAACGTCTGGCTCTGGCTGCTCACCCCGGTGGCGGCGGTCTTGGGGCACATGTTCAGCCCCTGGCTGGGTTTCCGCGGCGGCAAGGGCGTGGCCACCGGCACGGGGGCGCTGCTGGGCGTGTTCTGGGTGCTCACGTTCGCGGTGCTCGGCGCGGTGCTGGTCTGGCTCGTGGTACTGAAGGCCTCGCGCTTCGTGGGCATGGCCTCGGTCTGCGCCGCCCTGAGCGTGCCCGTGTTTGCCGCGATGCTTCCGATAACCATCGAAGGCCGCCTCACGGCCTCGGTCGTCCCGATGCTCGCCATCTCAAGCCTGCTCGCGCTGCTTGTGGTTGCTCGCCACTTGGGCAACCTCCGACGCATCATCGCCGGCACCGAGCCCAAGATCAGGTCAAAGGCCGAAAAGGTCCAGTAACACCGGCCGATAGGTGCGTGCGTGCGGGCCGTGCCGTTTGCGCGACCGCAAAACCGGTGTCGGGCGCGAGATGGCGGCCATGAGCGCAAAGCCCACGCCTCGCTAAGCCGATGCCAGAGCAATGCTTACGCTCACCGATTCCCAATCGACCAACGATCCGAAACCCGCCGTGACCCGCACGAAAGTGCCCCAGGCGGCGGTCAATCCGCTGCGGCTGACCCTCGGCGGTTCGGAAGACGCCGTCATGCAGGTCAACCGCGCGCTGGCCCAGACCCAGCGCCGTCTCGATAACCTGCGCGATCTCATCGATCGCTTCGACTTGGATGACGACGACGGCCCCCGCGCCGCCTGATCCGCCGGTCATAAACCGATTCCCAAGCCGGGCCCGGCGCAATCCACGTTGCGCGCGGGCCCGTGATGTTTTGGGGGTTCTTCCGTACACGGTTGCTCGCCGGCCTCCGGGGGTTCACAAGACCTGCACGCTACACTAGCGACGGGTGCCGACGGCCCTGATGTCTTGATGTATCACTGCGCCCTGTCGAGAGCCGAACACGCCCGCCGCGAGGTGTTGCCATGCAGAACAGCTTTGGTCTGAAGGATTTGATCGTGATCGCCCTGATCCTGGGGCTGTTCGTGAGCGTCTGGGTGGCCATCTACCAGGACGATCGCCGCTGGGATCTGACCCAGAAGGCCAACACCCGGCTGGAAGCCCTCGAACGGCAGATCGTCCGTCTCGAGCAGGAGGTCACCAGGCGGCCGCTCGTCATGG
>CAYGTM010000407.1:0-2606 GCA_964352795.1 uncultured Phycisphaera sp. | reverse complement strand
TCACCGAACTGCTGGGCCGCGGCATCGCCGGGCGGGCCAGGGTGGGCGGCGATCGCACCGTGCGGATGGGCGCTCGACGCAAGGCCGGCGATGTGGGGGGTCGCCGCGGGCCGGTCAAGACCGTGGCGCGGTCCTTCCCACGGCCCGAGGTCGTGGGCATCGCCCAGGCCGCCGATGGTTCGGTCGAGCTGGTTCTCAAGTGCCCAAGGCTCGGGCGCGACACGAAGCTGTACCTGGAAGTCCGCCGCCGCGCGGGCCAGCATGGCGAGTACCGCGCCATCGGCCGGACCCGCGAGAGGCGGTTCGTGGACCCGGCCCCCTACGAGGGCGGCGCGACGGCGGCGTACAAGGTCGTCGCCCGCCGGGGCATGCGCAGCGGCCCGCACAGCCGCCGGGCCCAGGTCGTGCTCTCGAGCGCGTCGCTCCGTGAGGCCAGGGCGGCCCTGCGTCGGTCGAGAATGGCCGGCGGGGATCGGGTGCTCGCCTCGGCGGCGTGAGGGGGCAGGGCCAAGGTGGACTCCCGCCCGAGGGGGGCGGAGATGTCCCGCGGCACGGGCTTGCCATCCCTGGCGGCCCGGGCCCCACGCGCGAACCAGTTGGAGCACGCCACGGGCGAAGTGGAGGCTTTGGCGGGGGTTCATGGCACGCCTTCTCCCCAGACGCCAGGGTGGGAGGCCCGGACCCTCTCGGTGGGCGGTGCGGTTCGGATATCCTCCGAGCACGCCCCACCATCGCCCGCGACGCGGGGGTGGGGCCATAGCGGAGCGCCCTACACCATGATCGCCCACCTGAGCGGCACCATCCTGAGCCTCGGGGCCAACACGGCCACGATCGCCACCCAGGCGGGTGTGGGGTACGAGGTCATGCTGCCGCCATATTTGGCTGGCGACCTCCCGTCGGGGCAGAAGCGGCTCGGGCGCGAGGGCGATCAGGCCAGCCTCTTCACCGTCCATGTGCTCGAGAGCCCCAACCAGGGGGCCAGCTTCATCCCCCGCCTGTTCGGCTTTGCCACCCAGGCCGACAAGGACGTCTACGAGCTGCTCACCCAGGTCCGCGGCCTGGGATACCGCAAGGCCCTCCGGGCACTCGCCGAGCCCCCCACGGACGTGGGCACCATGATCGCCAGGGGCGACGAGGTGGGACTCAGACGCCTGCCCGAGATTGGCGCCAAGCTCGCCAAGACGCTCGTCGACGAACTGGGCCCGGTGTTCCGCGACAAGCTGGCCATCGAGCAGATGGAGGCGGGGGTCAGTTTCGAGCCCAAGCCGGTGGACCCGCAGGCCGACGACGCCATCCGGGCGTTGATTGCCCTGGGCGAGCAGCCCGCCGAGGCGGCGCGCAAGGTGTCCATCGCGCGGCAGAGGAACGCGGGCGGGGATGTGGAAGCGTCGGCGCTGGTGTCGCTGGCATTGTCGCTCTAGGAAGGCATTCGGCATCAGGGATTGGGCATTCGGCTCGGAGGGGATCGGAGCGGCAGTCCATATCTCTTCACCAATGCCTCATGCCCAATGCCTGTTGCCTATTGCCCTCCCCTAGGCTCACCGATGGACGAACACCGCTACGCGATGGTCATGGCTGGCGGCTCGGGCACGCGACTGTGGCCCATGAGCCGCAAGGAACGCCCCAAGCAGCTCCTGCGCTTCCTGATGGAGCCCGGACGCGCCGAGCCGCGCAGCCTCATCGAGGTCTCCGCGGGGCGGCTCGAAGGCCTGGTGCCCGGATCCAACCTCATCGTCTGCACGCTCGAACGCTACCGGGACGCCGTGGCCGAGGTGCTGCCCGCGCTCGCGGCCGACCAGATCCTGGGCGAGCCCGTCGGCCGCGACACCGTCAACGCCGTAGGCCTGACCGCCGCCCTGCTGCGCCAGAAGGACAAGGACGCGGCCTTCTGCGTGATGACCGCCGACCACGTGATCGAGCCGGTGGACCACTTCCAGAGCGTCGTGCGTTTGGGCTTCGAGATGGTCGAGGACGACCCTCGCACGCTGGTGACCTTTTCCATCGAGCCCACATACCCGGCCACCGGCTACGGCTACGTCAAGAGGGGCATGGCCCTCGACCAGACCGATGGCCTTGGCTTCACCGTCGACACGTTCGTGGAAAAACCCGACGAAAACACCGCAAAGGCATACTTGAAGGAAGGCGTCTACGGCTGGAACAGCGGCATGTTCGTGTGGAAGGCCTCGACCTTCATGGATTGCCTGAAGACGTTCGTGCCCGAGTCCTACCAGGGCCTTACCGAGATCGCCCGGGCCTGGGACACGCCGCAAAGGGACGCCGTCCTCCACCGCGTCTACCCCGAACTGCCCAGAAAAAGCGTCGATTACGCCATCATGGAGCCGGCCACCAGCGAGGCGGCGGCCAGGGTCGAGAACGGGCCCGTGACCGTCGCCCCCCTCCGCATGGACGTGTCCTGGCTGGACGTGGGCTCGTGGGCGAGTTACGCCGGCACCGTGTCGGCCGACACCACCAACAACCGCGTCGCCAGCACGGCCAAAGACGCCACCGCCATCGCCCACGACAGCAAGGGCAACCTCGTCGTCAACGACGAGCCCGGCCACACCATCGCGCTGCTGGGCTGCGAAGATTTCGTGGTTGTCCATACC
>CAYGTM010000406.1:0-2608 GCA_964352795.1 uncultured Phycisphaera sp. | reverse complement strand
GGTTCCCCGCCCAAGTTGCTGGCGCTGCTCAGCGGCGGTGGTCGCACGCTGCTGTTCCTGCTCGACGCGATCGAGGCGGGGCGGCTGCACGCGCGCGTCGTCGGAGCCGTCGCGTCGAGGCCGTGCGCGGGGGTGGAACGAGCCCAATCGCGCGGCGTGCCAACGGAGGTGATCCGCGGCGTGATCCCCGCACATGACCTCTTGTCTCTCGTTCGAGCGCATGGGGCGTCATGGGTTGTCCTGTGTGGCTATCTCCAGCGCATCGACTTGCCCGAGGAACTCGCCGGCCGGGTCGTCAACATCCATCCGGCTCTACTGCCCAAGTTTGGCGGGCCGGGCATGTACGGCGACCATGTCCACAGGGCCGTGCTCGACGCAGGCGAGTCCGAGAGCGGCTGCACGGTGCATCTGTGCGACGCGGGCTACGACACCGGGCCCATCGTGCTCCAGAAGCGGTGCCCCGTGCTGCCGGGCGACACGGTTGACACGCTGGGGGCGCGGGTGTTCGAGTTGGAACGCGAGGCGTACCCCGAGGCGTTGGCGGTGTTGCTCGCCCGTGACGGCGTGAGGCAGGAGGCTTGACGATGCGACGATATCTTCCCGTGCTGGTGCTGGCCTGCTGCGTGATGGCGTTCGGGCAGGCCGGGCCCATGTCCGACGCGCAGCTCGAAACCGAAGCGTTCGCATTGGCGATGGAAGGGGACTTCGAGGGCGCGCTGCCGTTGTTCGAGGAAATGGCCCGCCGCCAGCCCGAGTCGTTCGTGCCCCAGTACAACATCGCCAGCGCTTTTGCCCAACTCGGGCGCGCCGAAGCGGCGCTCGACGCCCTCGACCGCGCGCTCGAACTGGGCTTTGACGATCTGGCCCACCTGCGGCACGATCCCGACCTCGAGCCCCTGCGCGACACCGGGCGCTTCCAAGCCATCATCGACGGCTGGCCCCAGCGGATGGAAATGCTCGCACAAGCCCGCTTCGACGCGCTGCTCAAGCGTTTCGGCGGGGGATATTACAGCGAGGAGGACGCCTTCCTGCGGCTGCGATTCGCGGTGGGCTTGCCCCAACAAAGCTTCTCGATGGCGCGCGGCGAACTGGACTTGGTCAGCCGGTGGGCGGTGGCCAAGTTATTCGAGAATCTGGTCGAAGCCGACGAGGCGTCGGTGCCCTGGGTGAGCGTGGCCATCCCCACCGATGGGGATTTTGCAAAGTGGGCCCAGCAGCGGCACGGGGCCTCGGCCCGCGGTGACACACGGCAGATCGCCGGCACCTACGACCACGATCGCAAGGAACTGGTGTGCAAGGACCTTGGCGCCACGCTGCGGCACGAGGTGTTCCACGCGCTGCACTATCGCAGCCAGAGTTTGGAAGGCCAGCGGCACGCGTCGTGGATCATGGAGGGGCTGGCCTCGCTCGTGGAAGATGTCGACCCCAACCCCGATGGCACGCCCAGCTTCGCGCCGTCGTGGCGCACGAACATCGTGCGCAAGGCCAACGCGGGTAACGGGCTCAAGACACTTCAGGAGTTGGCCCAGACGCCCGATCACCTCTTTACCGGCACCTCGCAACTGCTGCACTACGGGCACGCGCGGGCGGTGATGCTGTACCTCGTCGCGGCCGACAAACTGGGCGAGTTTTACGACCACTATGTCGACACATGGGACCGCGACCGCACGGGCGTGCAGGCGCTCGAGCGCACGTTCGGCACCGAAATCGGCCGTGTCGAGTTGAGCTTCCGGCGGTGGCTCGAACGCCTACCCGTGGCACCCGAGCAGAACTTTCCGCCCAACGCGACGCTGGGCATCGACGTGGACGGCGAGCGTGGTGAGGGCCTGGCCGTGCTGCGGCTCGCGCCGGGCTCGCCCGGTCGCAATGCCGGGCTGCGCCCGCGCGACGTGCTGGTGGCCGTCAACGGCCAGGGCACGCGCGACATCAACGAGTTGTATCGCGTGATCGGGCGCTACCTGCCGGGCGACTTGGTGGTGCTCAGCGTGCGGCGAGGGCGGCAGATGCTCGAACTGCCCGCGCGGCTGGCCAGCAAACGAGACTTCGAGACGGTTCGCATCCCCGGCGGATGACCATCAACCCGGTGGTGCCGGCGCGGGTGCTGGTTCCGGCGTTGGCTCCGCGGGCTGCTCGCCGGCCTCGCGGGCGGGCTTTTCCTCGGCGGTCTCGACGGTGCTGTCCTTGTCATCGCCCGAGACCTTCAGGAATGGGATGGTGCTGTCGATGTTGTTCAGCGTGCGGCGCAGCGAGGCCAGGTGGGCGTCGATGCTGGCCAGCGAGGCGTTGGTGGTTTCCAGGGACGTGAGCTTGATGTCCAGGTCGGACAGTAGGGTGTTGGTGCGTTCGAGCTTGAGCAGGCCGTCGTTGACGGAGTTGAGCTTGAGCTTGACGTCTTCGAGCGAGGTGTTGATCTGACGCAGCTCGTTGCGAACCTCGTACGCCAGGCAACCCGACATGTGGGCCAAGAGGGTCGAAAGTGTCAGCACCGCGAGCAAGCGGGCGCGGATGGTCGTCGGCATGGGGACGGTCCTGTTTCGCGGAGCTTCGGGGATCTGTCGGTGGCTTCGGGGGCCTTCTCGGCGTCGCGCTCATCGAGCAGCGCGCGCGG
>CAYGTM010000405.1:0-2609 GCA_964352795.1 uncultured Phycisphaera sp. | reverse complement strand
AGCGTCGTGGTTTTACCGCTACCGGCGACGGCCTCGACAACGACGTGCGCCTCGGACTTTTCGATGGCCTCGCGGACGGCCGCTTGCTGCGGCGTCGCGCAGAATGCCTGAAACTTGACCGGGACGGCGACCGGCGCTTCGGCCGTCTCGGTCGGGGTCGGGGTCGAGCAAGGCCGCGCCACCGTCGGCGGCGATCTGGGCACCCCAGCTCTGGTGGATGCCGCGCAGAAGCCGGCTCTCGAAGCGGAGTTGGTTGAGGAACTCGGCCTCGGTCATGGGCGGGCCCGGATTGCCTCGGCATGTGGGGCACAAGAGCGTCTCCACGCCGTTCTCTCCGCGCCGGGTGATGACGCGCGAGCCGCCGCATTCCAGGTCGGGCCAGTCTCGCAGGGCCCGCTCGAAACGGTTGAGCCCGCTCAGCCCTCCGCTGCCGCCGAGTAAACGGCCGTACCGCTCGAAGACCTGATGCACGGCGGGGTCTTCGTACATGCGCCCCGCCCGGCGACCCTCGCCCGAGCGCGCCAGGCCCAGCGCGTTGGCGGCGGCCAGCGCCGCCTCGGGCGCGACGGCCAGCGTGGTGACGCCCGCCCCCGCGCCGCGCGTGGCGCGCGGGTCGACCAGCCCCGCCACGGCGTACAGCCAGGCCGACCCTTCATCGGACACTTCCATCGAGGCCAATCCCAGGCACGCGCCGGCGAGCACTTCGGGGCGGGCCCGCGTCTGCCGTTCCAGGTCGTACGCGACGGCGTACAGGTGGCGCGCCAGATCACGGTCTTGCGGCGAGCCGGTTTCCGAGGCGACTTCCTCGGCCAGCTCGAAGTACGCCATCGCGTCGCTGGCGTCGAGCGCGGTCAGCCGCTCGCGCAAGGCGGGTATCCGGTCCATCGCGGTGCGCATGGGCTCGGGGGCGATCTCGGGTTCGGGCGTTGGCTCTGGCGCGGCCGGCGCTTCGGGCCGTGGTTCCTCGACGGGCGGGGCGAAGTCTTGCGCGACCGCAACAGGCGAGATCACACAGCCGAGAATGATGCACAATGCCAATCTGATGACGTTCATTGCGGGCCTCCGGTTGTCGCTTCGGCCAGTCGCAGCTGCCACGCGGCCAGGCGGGCCCGCTCGACGATGGAGATCTGTTCGAGCACGCAACGCGCCTCGCGCCTGGCCTCTTGCATCCGCTCGAGCTTGTCGGCCAGCCGCAACGCCAAAGACGGGCGTTCGGCGGCCATCGTGTAGAGCGTGATCTCGACCAGCGCCGACTGGTACGCCGCGAACCACTGCACGCGGCCCTGGGCCAGCCTCGTGCGGCCGGCCAGGCGACGGTCGACCTCGCCCGGGTTCCAGGGCCAGATTGCCGGCGGCACGACGCGATCGGCCCGCTGCCGAGCGCGATTCCACAGCAGTTCGGCCGACAACTCGGGCGGGTTGTCGGCCTGGGCTGCCGAATCCGAACCCGTCGAGAGGGCTTGCATGTATGCCTGGGCGATGGCGTCGGCCGCGCGATCGATGCGGGCGAGTTCTCCCTCGGCCGCCATGAGTTCCAGCAGCCGCTCGACAAGCGCTCGTCGCGCGACCAGTTCCCAGCCATCACCCGAAGGCAGGCGCACGCCGGTCACCATCTGGACCATCTCACGCCGGCGTAGCTCGCCGCCGGGCAGGGGGAAGGTCTCGAGCACCGCCGCGATGACCACCGGCTTGCTCGCGTGCCCGCCGAGGATGGTGCCCGCCCGCTCGCGCACGGCGACCGATGTGCCGCGCAGGAACGCCTCGGCGACGATCTCCGCCTCGACGGCGTGGGTCGGCCCGCTCCGGGCCAGTTCGTCGAGCAGGTCGGCTTGTAACTCGGGGCGGCGCTGTTCGAGGTAGCGCAGCGCCCACGGGCTCGGGTCGCTATGGCTGGCCAGGTAGATCGAGCGCGTGCCCGCGGTGGTCCGCGCCGGGCCCGCGTCCAGCCCGCTCCGCAATCGGACCAGCACGACATCGGCCTCGTTGGCCATGCCCTGCCAGAGCAAGGCCGCCGCCGTGTTCAGGCGGGCCGAGATCGCCGCATCGATGGCGCGCGCCACCGGCGTGTTCTCGGGCGGGGTGTCGTGGTGCAGGCGGGCCTCGGTCAGCCATCGGGTGATGATCTCGCCGTGCGCCATCGCCGATTGCACGTTCCACGCGGCGGCGAACCGATCGCGCACCTGCGAGCGCTGGGTCTGGCTGGCCAGCACGGGCAGCACCATGGTCGGGTCCACGCCCGGCGCGCCCGAGGCCGTGGCCAGCACGTTGGTCAAGGCGTGCAGGTCGGCGATGGTGACCGCCGGATCATCGAACCACGCCAGCAGCCGCCCGCGAGATTCGTCCTCGGCTCGCCACGGCAGCGACACCACGAACCGGCGCACGATCTGGAACACGCGCTCGTCGGTGGGCTCGGGCCCGCGCAGCAGCACGGCTTCGAGCCCGGCCAGTAGCAGGCGGTGGCCCAGCGCGGGTTCGCTCGACGCAAGCCCCTGCGTACACGCCAGCCAGGCCTCCCAGGTCTTCGGGTCGGCGTTGAAATCTTCGGGCTTGGAGAGCGTGGCCAACTCGGCCCGCAGCGCCACCGTCACGCCCGCAGCAAAGTCGCCCAC
>CAYGTM010000404.1:0-2638 GCA_964352795.1 uncultured Phycisphaera sp. | reverse complement strand
TCACCGTGCCGGCGGGCGCGCCCCCCGCGTTCATTCCCATCACGCTGACGGCGACGGGCCCGGGCGCGATCGAGGCCGAGCTCCGCGTGGTGACCAACGACCCCGACCGCCCCGAAGCGATCATCCAGCTCACGGCCACGGCGGTTCTCGATTGCCGGGCTGATCTCGATGCCGACGGCGATCTCACGATCTTTGACTTCCTGGCGTTCCAGAATCTCTTCGATTCGGGCAGGAGCGAAGCCGACTTCGACGGCGACGGCGAGCTGACGATCTTCGACTTCCTCGCGTTCCAGAACGAGTTCGACGCGGGCTGCTGAGATCGTCACCCTTCGAGCACACGCTCGACCTGCGTGCGGCTGATCGTGTGCGGCAGGCCGGGGTATTGCACGAGGTCGACCCCGGCCCCCATGCCTTCCAGCACGCGGGCGCTCTGCTCGACGCGCGTCCAGGGCACGTGCGGGTCGTGGTCGCCCGCCGAGAGGTCGATGGGTGTTCCCTCCAAGTCCCCGCGCGGCTCGAACAGGGCGTTCGCGTCGCCGATCAATCCGCCGGTGTACGCCAGGATCAGCCCATAGCGCCTGGGGAACCTATATGCGTGGTCGAGCCCCAGGCACGCGCCCTGCGAGAACCCGCCCACCACGCAGCGCTCGGCCCCGAAGCCGCGTTCGGCCAGCCGCTCGAGCAGGACCTCGATCACGTTGTGCGCGCTCGCCACCGCCGCGCCGTTGATGGCCTCGCCCGCCAGGAATGACTGGGGGTACCACGAGTCGTTGGCCGCCGCGGGTGCCAGGTAGCACAACTCGGGCAGGCGAAACTCGGGCGCGAGCGAGATGATGTCCTCGGGCGAGGCCCCCCGGCCGTGCAGCAGGAGCACCACGCCCCCGGCCTGGTCCAGCGGCGCCCCGGCGTGCAGGATGCGCTGGCCGCCATGCGGTGGCAACGCGCCTTCGGACCCGAAACTCTTGAATGTTGTGACTTCCATCAGGTTCAGTCCAGCGGTTCAAGATGGGCCTCGATCTCGCGCCGCCTCGGCTCGTGCTGGGGCGGCAGCACGAGCGAAGAGGCCAGCGAATCCATCGGCTCGTCAACATCAAAGCCCGGCCCCTCGGTGGCGATCTCGAAGATCACACGCCCGGGAATCCTGAAGTAGATCGAGCGGAAGTACATCCGGTCGATGATGGGCGTCGTGGGCGTGCCCGCGGCGAACAGGCGGTCGGAGACTTCCTTCTGCACCACCTCGTCGGGCACGCGCCACGCGACGTGGTGCACCGTGCCCGCGCCCATCGGCTGCTGCGCACTCTCGGGATCGTCGATCAGTTCCAGCCTGCGCCCCGGCCCGCCATCGAGCAGCGTGAAGAGTTGGCGATCGCCCTCCTGCTCGCCGGCCGTAAAGCCCAGCGCCTCGACCAGGAACGCCGCAGTGGCCTCGGCGTTGGGCACCCGCAGCGTCACGGCGTCCACCGTGCGGATGGCGTGCCCGGCGATGATGCCTTCTTCCTCCCACGCCTGGCCAACTTCCGCGACATCACCCTCCACGATGCCCAGCTCCATGCCGTCGGGGTCGGTGAAGGTCAGGCGGGGTCGCTCGAAGTGGATGCTGCTGGCCGCGTCGATGCCCAGCTTCTTGAGCCGCTCGGTCCAGAAGCCCATCGACCCGTGCGGCACCGCCAGCACGGTGTGGCGGATCTCCCCGGTGCCGTGCTTCGCTCGCGCCGCGTGGGGGTGGGGGAAGTGGGTCAGCACCGCTCCGGGCGTGCCCACGGCGTCGGCGTAGTAGAGGTGGTAGGTCATCGGGTCGTCGTGGTTCACCGTGCGCTTGATGAAGCGCAGGCCCAGGACCTTGGTGTAGAAGTCCCGATTGCCAGCAGGGCTCTTGGCCAGGGCGGTGACGTGGTGGACGCCGGTGAGAAGCGGTTGGTCTGCCATCACCAAGATTAGCGTGGAGGGTGGACAAGGGCGCGTGCGATGGCCCTGGCGGCCATCGCGCGATGGCTGAGGAGATTCTTCTCATCGGGCGACAGCTCCGCGCTCGTGCGCGTGAAGTCGGGCGCCACCGGATCGGAGGCAAGAAGGAACAGCGGGTCGTACCCGAAGCCGTTGGCGCCCCTGGGCTGCTCGCCGATGCGGCCCTCGAACGTGCCGCGGCTGGTGGCCAGAATCTTCCCGCGCGGATCGGCCAGCACCATGACGCACACGAACCGGGCCGTGCGTTGCTCGGCCGGCACGCCCGCCAGCTCGCGCAGCACCCGCTCGTTGTTGGCCGCGTCGCGCTCGCTTCGTGGCCGCGGATCGTCCAACCCACTCGTGCTGTAATGACTGGAAATCACCCCCGGCGCACCGCCCAGCGCGTCGACCACCAGCCCCGAGTCGTCGGCCAGGCACGCGGTGCCCGTTTGCTTCGCGTACGAGATCGCCTTGATGGTCGCGTTGGCCTCGAAGGTGTCGCCGGTTTCGTCCGGCTCGGTCGTCACCTCGTCCAGATCGGCCAGCCCGACCACCTCGACGCCCAACGCCGCGAAAATCGGCCGCAGCTCGGCCACCTTGCCGGGGTTGGCGGTGGCGATGGTGATGGGGGACACGATGGGTGTGGGTGTGGGGGGCATCGCGCAAGGTTACGGACGCTCGCGCGGCGGTGGGG
>CAYGTM010000403.1:0-2647 GCA_964352795.1 uncultured Phycisphaera sp. | reverse complement strand
CAGCAGCCTGGCCACCGAGTGGCTCAAGGGCAAGAGCCTGGACGAGGGGCTGACCATCAAGAACACCCAGATCGTCGAGGAGCTCAGCCTCCCGCCGGTCAAGATCCACTGCTCGGTTTTGGCCGAGGACGCCATCCGGGCGGCCATCGAGGATTACAAGACCAAGAACGGCATCGCGTCCGAAGCCGCCCACGCCCACTGACCGGGCAGGGCGGCACAGACCCGGGGGCGAGGGGAGTCCCCCGCCCGCGGGCCGAACAGACGGCCCGGATTGGCCGTTATACTTGGAGCAGGGTCCTTCGCCCTCTCGACCGAACGATTCAACGCAGGAGCACGCATGACCGCCACTTCCGCCAGCCCCAGCCAGGCCGACACCAGCGCCGTCACCATCACCGAGAAGGCCGCCAGCGAGATCCTGCGCATCGTGCAGGAGCAGGAACTGGACGCCGGCAAGGTCCACCTGCGCGTGGGCGTCAAGGGCGGTGGGTGTTCGGGGTTCAACTACATCCTGGACCTCACCGAGGCCGTCCGCGACACCGACGAGGTCATGGAGATGCACGGCATCCGCGTGGTGTGCGACCCCAAGAGCCTGCTGTACCTCCACGGCACGGTGGTGGACTTCAAGGACGAGATCATGAGCCGCGGGTTCGTCTTCCAGAACCCCAACGCCAGCGCCACCTGTGGCTGCGGGTCGAGTTTCTCGGCCTGAGTCACTGGCTGACGCCGGCGGGTGTCGGCCGAGGGGGTTTCTCGCACACATTGACGGCCGCAACGCTGAGCCGAGTTGCACCGTACCCGCATTGGCGGGTATTCTTGTTGGTGGGGTAGCCCCCTCGAAGCCACGGGTGGCCGACTCCCATGGCCTGCCGATCATTTGGGGAAGGATTCTCAATGGGCTCACAGAGCGCGACGCCGATGGAAACCGCCCAGGGCTACGCGACGCCCACGGTCACCCAGTTCAGCGTGTTCATGGACAACCGGGTCGGGCGCCTGCACGAGTTGGTGGCCGCCTTCGACGAGTCGAGCGCCAAGATTTGCGCCCTGAGCGTCCACGAGGCGTCCGACTACGCCGTCGTGCGGATCATCGCCAACCGGGCCGCCATCGCCGCCCGCATCCTCCGCGAGCAGCGGCTGCCCTACGGCGAGAAGGAAGTGCTCGTGGTCGAGCTGAGCGAGGGCCACAGCCTCGAGAGCCTGTGCCTGAGCCTGCTGGGGGCCGAGCTGAACATCCACTTCGCCTACCCCCTCATGCTCCGCCCCAACGGCACGGCCACCATCGCGCTCTCGGTGGACGACATGACGCTGGCGGGGCAGATCCTGCGGCGGAAATGTTTTCGCCTGTTCGGCGAGGCGGACCTGCCGGCGGCGTGAGGGGTCGAAGAAGGCATTAGGCATTGGGCACTAGGCATTGGGGCCGGATTCCAAGAAGTCTCGGCCTCTTCACTCATGCCTATTCCCCAATGCCTAATCCCTGTACAGCTTCTTCGCCTGATACGAACGGTCGGCGTCGCGCCATTGGCGGATGATGTCCGGCTTGGTGTAGGGCGTGCCGCACTCGGGGCAAGTGCCCTCAGCGGGCAGCGTGTTCAGTTCGTAGAGGCAGTTAGGACAAATCTGGCCGCCAAGGGCGCGGACGCGGGCCCTGATCCTGACCGCGATGATGACCGTCGTGGCCGCGCCGGCGACCATGACGCCCACGCTCGCAAGGCTGATGAACGGCATCGCCATCGGCCGGTTCAACGCCAAGGCTACGAGCACGCCGAGCAGGGAGACGGCCAGGTGGGCGAACATGCCGATCCAGAACCATCTCCAGCAGCGTTTCAAGGCGGTCGGCGTGCCCTTGGGGTAGAGCGATGGCATGCATGACGCTATGCGCACGAAGAGCCCGGGCTTGCGCCCGGGCCTCGTTGGGATCAAGTTGCTATTCAGGCCGTGGCGACTTCCAGGTCGTGGGCTTCGGCGACGGGGCGGTTGAGCAGGCGGCCGTCGTCGCAGTTGATGGCCATGGCGAAGCCGGCGTCGCGGCTGGCGATCTCGTGGGGGCCGACCTTGGCGAGTTTGCGGGCCCAGGGAATGGTCGCGTTGTTCAGGGCGTGGGTGCTGGTGCGGGCGACGGCACCGGGCATGTTGCCTACGCAGTAGTGGACCACGCCGTCGATGATGTAGGTGGGCTGGCCGTGGGTGGTCACGCGGCTGGTCTCGACGCAGCCGCCCTGGTCGATGGAGACGTCGACGATGACGGCACCCTCGGGCATGATCTTGAGGTCCTCGCGGGTGACCAGGTTGGGGGCCTTGGCGCCCGGCAGCAGGACGGCGCCGATGACCAGGTCGGCCCAGCGCAGGTACTTGCGGATGGCGTGCGGGTCGCTGTAGATGGTCGTGACGTTCTCGGCCATCACGTCCTCGAGGTAGCGCATGCGGTCGAGGTCGATGTCCATGATGATGACGTCGGCGCCCATGCCGCTGGCGATCTTGGCGGCGTTGGTGCCCACGACACCGCCGCCCAGCACGAGCACCTTGCCGGGCTCGACGCCGGGAACGCCGCCGAGCAGCACGCCGCGGCCTTGCTGGGGTCGTTCGAGGTACTTGGCACCCTCTTGCGTGGCCATGCGGCCGGCGATCTCGCTCATGGGGGTGAGCAGGGGGA
>CAYGTM010000402.1:0-2684 GCA_964352795.1 uncultured Phycisphaera sp. | reverse complement strand
GTTCCAGTCGATCGATAATGGACTCGAGCTCCGACCGTTGCTCGCGCAACTCGTGCTGCGAGTGTTGGAACTGGGCGGCCTGCGCCGCGATGACGCGCGGCAGCGCCGGCTGGCGTCGGTCGTGCTCGACCAGATCGTGACGACCCAGGAAACACCACTGCGGCTGCCGATGCCCAGCGATGAACGAGCGGTTCGGATTGCCCGTGGGCTCATGGCCAACCCTGGCGATGCCCGCTCGATCGGTGAAGTCTCGGCGGGAAGTGGCGCGAGCCCGCGCACGCTGGCGCGCCTGTTTGCCGAGCAGACGGGGATGTCGTTTGGCCAATGGCGCACGCAGGCGCGGCTCTTGCACGCGCTCAAGCGGTTGGCCGAAGGGGTGGCGGTGCAACTCGTGGCGGCCGAGGTCGGCTACGAACAGCCGAGCGCGTTCATTGCGATGTTCAAGCGGGAACTGGGCGTCACGCCGGGGCGATACTTCGGGGAAGAAGCCGACGGGAGCGCCCGGGCTTAGACCTCGAGCACTTCCTTGCTCTTCTCGGCCACGCGGCGATCGATCTCGGCCTCGTGCTTCTTGAGCATTTCCTGGATCTTGTCCTTGATGTCCTTGATCTGGTCTTCGGAGACGTGGGCACCCGCGTCCTTGGCCAGGGCGTCGGCGTGCTTGTTGGCGTCGCGGCGGGCGTTGCGCAGCACGATCTTGGTCTCTTCGCCCACTTTCTTGCAGCGGGCCACCAGTTGCTGGCGGCGGTCGGAGGTGAGGGTGGGCACGTTGATGCGGATCGACTTGTCCTCGATCATGGGGCTCAGGCCCAGGTTGGCCGCCTCGATGGCCCGGCGGATGTCGCCCACGGCGCCCTGGTCGAAGGGCTTGATGAGCAACTGCGTGGGCTCGGGCACGCTAATGGCGGCCAGGGCCTTGAGCTCGGTGCTCGCGCCGTAGTACTCGACCTTGAGAAACTCGATGAGGGCGGTGCTGGCGCGGCCGCTGCGCACGCCGCGGAGTTCCTGCTTGAGGTACTCCACGCCCTTTTCCATGGCGTCTTCGGTTTCGAGCAGGATGGTGTCGGGATCGGTTGACATGAAATACGTCCTCTAAAACGCCCGTGTGCTTATCGCACGGAAAGTCGGGTGCCGATGGTCTCGCCGCGGATCACCGCAGCGATGTTGCCGGGCTTCTGGAAGTTGAATACCACCACGGGCATGTCCTGCTCCTGGCACATGGCCAAGGCGGTCATATCCATCACCCCCAGCCCCTTGTCGATGGCCTGGGCGAAGGTGAGGTGGTCGTACTTGGTGGCCTCGGGGTCGAGGTTGGGGTCGGCCGAGTACACGCCGTCGACCTTCGTAGCCTTGAGCAGGGCCCGGCAGCCCAACTCCATGGCCCGCAACGAGGCGCAGGTGTCGGTCGAGAAATAGGGATTACCCGTGCCGCCGGCCAGGATCACGACCCGGCCCTTCTCAAGATGCCGGATAGCCCGGCCTCGGATGAACGTCTCGGCCACGGCCCGGATTTCGATGGCGCTCATCACGCGGCTGTCGACGCCCACCGAGGTCAGGGCCTCTCGCAGGGCCAGGGCGTTGATGACGGTGCCCAACATGCCCATGTGGTCGGCCGTGGCCCGCTGCACCAGCCCGGCGGCGGCCAGTTGGGCCCCGCGGATGATGTTGCCGCCGCCCACGACGATGGCGAGTTGGGCCCCGAGAACGGAAGCTTGGGCAATCTCATGGCAAATCTGGGCGAGTAGGGCGGGATCGACGCCCGCACCCGAGCGACCGAAGGCCTCGCCGCTGAGCTTGAGCAAGAGGCGGGTGGGCTCCCGATCGCCATCGGTGGCGTTGGGTTTGGGGGCGGCGTTGGGCTCGTCGACGGTGTGCATGTGGCTCGATGGCCCCCGTTCGTGCGTCCGCGAGGCGTGCTCTGGAACGGTTTGTGGCATGGGGAAAACCAGTGTGCCGGCTCGCCCGATGCAACCTCATCGCCTCGCCGCCGGTAGCGGAGTCAGGGTAGGCACCCGGATGGGTTGGACCATTGGGTTCAGATCACGCCTTCCGGCCGAGCGCCGCCCGGCTGGCCGATACTCCGGCAACGGCCTCACGTCTGCCCCCGGTGCAACCATTGACCATGGACCCACGCGACCCCAACACCGAGAACCCCGCCGACGAGGGACACGACCCGGCCGAACGGACGGGCGCGCTGGCTTGGGTCAACCGCCACAAGGTGCCCCTGGTGGCCAGCAGCGCGGCGGTGTCGCTGTTGGTCCATGTGATCGTGCTGCTGATCGCGGCGCTGATCCAAATGAACCAGCCGGTGGCCCAGTTGGGTTCGGCCTCAAGCGAGGTGGACTTTGCGGTCATGACCGACGCGGAGCTTTCCGAGATCGCCGCGGAGGAACTGGCGCTCGAGGCCCCCGATGCGGACGCGGCCAGTTCGGCGTTGGAGCTGCAAGCCGAGCTCGACCTTGGGGCCCTCGAGGTCGACATGTCGGAACTGTCCGACTCGATGAGTGACGTGTCGCTGCAACTGGGCGGCGGTGATCTGGAGGGCGTGGGCCTGGGCGTGGGCGACAGCGTGGGCTCGGGGGCCAGCTTCTTCGGCGTCGAGGCGCGCGGCAACCGCTTCGCGTTCGTGGTCGATACCTCGGGCTCGATGGGCGGCAGCGTTGGCGGGCTGGGCCAGAGCCAGC
>CAYGTM010000401.1:0-2687 GCA_964352795.1 uncultured Phycisphaera sp. | reverse complement strand
CGTAGAAACCCCTCGCTCGCGCTCGGGGCTCGGACGGACGACCAGCTTCGCCGCGCGCCAGGCCGCGAACAGCACGAGGGCCAGGACCGACGCGCCCACCGCCAGTCCCATCGTCGCCGCCGCGTCGAACACGACGCTGTGGGGGCTAGCCGCGTTCTCGGGGCTGATGGAGTTTTTGGCCAGGGCGTAGGCGGCCTTGAACCCGCCCGGCCCGACGCCCATGAGTGGGTTGGCCAGGGTGATCCGCGAGGCCGCCTCGACATAGAACCAGCGGAAGAGGAGGCTCAGTTCGCCCACGGCCTCACCCACCGCGCCGCGAGCCACCAGCGCGAGAATGGGGCCGACGACCACCACGCCGGCCAGCGCGCCCGCGATCCGAGACGCCGTACGGCCCTGCTTCCATGCGTGCGGCGCAAAGCGGCCCAGCGCCACGCACGCCAGCCCCAGCACGCCGGCGGTCATGGCGCCCTTGCTGCCGCCGTAGACCACCAGGCCGAGAGCCATGAGAGCGCCCACGCCCGCGACCAGGCTCACGGCTTTGCGCGTGCCGAGCGCCATCGCCGCCAGCGCCACGCCGCCGGCGGCCAGGAACGACGCGACGACGTTGGAGAAGCCCACCCAGCCGGTGATCTCGGGCTGGCGGAGCCGCCGCTCGAAGGCCCGCGCGCCCGAGCTGCCTTCTTCCAAGCCTTGGGCCGCCAGCATCCGGGGCTTGTTGAGATCGAACTGCGCGACGGTGGCCGGGTGCTCGACGAGCAGTTGCACCAGCCCCTTGGCGATGAGCATGGCCGTGAGCCCGGCCAGCAGCGCGAGCACGGTGCGCCGGGTCTGGGCGTGTGCACAGCCACGGGCGATGGCTCCCGCGCCCGCCAGCGCCGCCAGCCACGCCAGGGCCGGCGTCAGGTCGGCCGTCCGCGGTCCGTCGGGCACACCATGCACGAGCCCGACCACCGCCATGAGCACCAGGGCGACGGCCCAGCCGGCCCATGGTTTCCATCGAGTTGTCGTTCGTGGGGGCGGGGCCAGCAGCAGCACGATGCCGCTGAGCAGCAGCGTGAGCACGTCCATCAGCGCCGCCTCGCGCGGGCCGAACGCGCCGGCCGGGGCGGCGATGGCGTAGGGATCGAGCCCCCAGCCCGGCATCGGGTCATAGGCAAGCATGGCGCGCGTGCAGGCGAGCAGGGCGACGAGGATGGTCAGGCCGTGGGCGAGGGCGCTCGCGCGTGTTTTATTGACCATTGGCCCGTCCCCTGGGCCAGAACTCGAGCACGCCCAGCACGGCCATCAGCACCACCGCCTGCACGCCGATGATGATCGCGCCGGTGGCGTTGACGGTCAGCAGGAGCAGGCCCGACGCGCCGGCGATCATGGCGAAGGCCCACAGCACCAGCACCGCGCCCTTGCGCCCGAGCCCACGATCTGCCAGCCGGTGACTCACATGCTGGAGGTCGCCCACCAGCGGGCTCTTGCCCTGGCTCAGGCGCAGGCCGACCACGGTGGTCAGGTCATAGAGCGGCACGGCCAGCACGAGCACGGGCAGCAGAATGCCCCACCATGCGCCGGCGTCAGAACCCACATATGTGCCTCGCACGCTGAGGAACCCGAGCACGAAGCCCAGCACCAGCGAGCCGCCGTCGCCCATGAAGACGCGGGCCCTCGGGAAGTTGTGCGGCAGGAAGCCCAGGCACGCGCCCACCACGCACGCGCTCAGCCCCGCGACGAACCACTGCCCGGCCAGCAGCATGGCGGCGGTCAGAAACGCCCCGGCGATGGCGGCGACGCCCGCGCTCAGGCCATCCATGTTGTCCAGGAAGTTCAGCGCGTTGGTCATCGCCAGCAGCCAGAGCGCGGTGATGGCGATACTCAGGGCTTCACCGCCGGTATAGGCGTCAAGCAACGTGAGCAACCGCGAATCGGTTAGCAGCGGGATGGCCACGGCGGGCAACGCCATCAGGCCCAATTTGAGCAGCGGGCCTAGCGGCTTACGGTCGTCGATGAGCCCGAGCACATGCAGCAGCGCGATGGCCGCCAGCAGGATGATCGCATCAACCACCACCGCCGAGGGATCGGTCAGTTCGCGGTGCGGGCCGTCGATGAGCGGGGCGAGGACCAACGCCCCAACGATGGGCACCACCAGCCCGGCCACCACGCCTACGCCCCCGATGTTGGGCACCCGCCGGGCGTCGGCCTTCACCTGTCCGGCCACGCCCGGGGCGTCCAGGGCGTTCAGCCGCCGGCCCAGCCGCGTAGCCAGAAGCGTGGCCAGAAGGCTCACCACCAACGCCGCGACACCCAGGGCCAGCACGAGCAGGGGCATGGCAGGGTTGTAGGCCGGCGGGAGCCCCCTCACGGCGGCCGGGCGGCGATTTCAGCGTGGAATTGTCAAGTTTACTTGACAGTTTGTCGAAGTCAAGTATACTTGACATCATGTCCAACACACTTGACACGTTGAGAGAGAGGAGCATGGCCGTGCTGCCATCATTCGAGGAGCGGAGCGTCTGGGTGCAACTGGTCGGGCTGGGGCTCGTGCTGGGCGGGTACTTCGCTTCGGTCGGGCCGATGCTGGCCCGGGGCGTAACGCACATGGCCCCCTATATCGCCGTCTTCGCGATGTGCCCGACGACCTCCACCACGATCAGCAAAACCAGGCACACCGCGAAGACGGCGATATAGGGGGCCATGTGCGT
>CAYGTM010000400.1:0-2687 GCA_964352795.1 uncultured Phycisphaera sp. | reverse complement strand
CGCATGGCGGAGACCACGCGATCTCCCACGACCAGGGCGCGGATGTCCTTGCCCTTGCTTTCGGCCACGAACTTCTGCACGAGTACCTGCTGGTTGGCACCGTGGAGGGTTTCGATGATGGCCTCGGCGACCTTGGTACTCTCGGCGAGAATGACGCCCACGCCCTGGGTGCCCTCGATGAGCTTGATGATGATGGGCGCGCCGCCGGTGCGTTCGATGGCGGGCAGCACGTCGTTGCGGTTGCGCACGTAGCACGAGTGCGGGATGCCGATGTCGTGCCGGCTGAGGATCTGGAGGCTGCGGAGCTTGTCACGCGAGTTGAGGATGCCGTTGGCGGTGTTGGGGGTGTACACGTCGAGCTGCTCGAACTGGCGGACAACGGCGGTGCCGAAGTAGGTGATGGACGCGCCGATGCGCGGCAGGATGGCGTCGTAATCGCCCAGCCGCTTGCCGCGATAGAACAGGTCTGGCTCGCCGTGCTCGAGATCGATGGAGAACCGCAGCGTGTTGAGCACGCGGACCTCGTGCCCGCGCTGCTCGGCGGCCTGCCGGAAGCGGCGCGTGCTGTAACATCGGGGGGCGGCGGACAGGACGGCGAGCTTCACGGCTTGGCCTCTCGTTTGGCGTTGGGAGACATGGACGGGGTAAGCAGGTAGCGGCTGGCGGGATCGACCACGGCCAAACCTTCGATCGCGCGGCGCCCCACAAGCATCCGGCAGAGCATGCCCTGCCGGCAGACCAGACCGACCTCGGCCTCGAGTGTCAGCGGGCCGATGACCAGCGTGGTGCGCACGACGGGGCGGACCTGCGGCTGGCCGCTGCTGGGCTTGACGATCGATTCGCGGAGGATGTCGGCCTCGACCCATTTCGTGCGGCGCTCGGGGCGTTCGCGCAGGACGACCTCGAAGCGGATACGGGCGTTGGGCAGGTGCTCGAACCGGGCGACGTGGATGGCGCTGGTGCGCGCGCCGGTGTCGATCTTGGCGCGCACGCCGCGAACGTGCCACTGGGGCAGGTCGGCCCGCTCGCGCCAGCCCATGATGACGGGCAACTGTTGATCGGCATCCATCGGAAGGCATTGTAGCGCGCGCGTGAAAACGCCCGGCCGCGTGGGCGGCCGGGCGTGGGAAATGATCGGATATCGATCAGCGATCCTTGGGATCGATCCCGAAGCCGCTGCGGTCGGGCTCGGTCGGGCGCTGGGGGCGCTTGTAGCCCTCGGTCTCGATGGCTTCGAGCAGGTGGTTCACCGCGGCGTCGATCTGCGGATCGATGCCGTTGGCCAGGTCGGTGGGGTTATCGACGACGGGCATATCGGGATCGACGCCGTGGCCCTCGATGCCCCAGGTGCCGTCGGTGCGATAGAAGCCGAAGTTGGGGACGGCGGTGTAGCCGCCGTCGATGAGCGGGGGCACGCCGCTGATGCCCACCAGGCCGCCCCAGGTGCGCTGGCCGATGAGCGGGCCCAGGTTGTTGTGCTTGAAGAGCCAGGGGAACATGTCGCCGCCCGAGCCGGCCGACCCGTTGATGAGCATGGCCTTGGGGCCCTGGTGGCTGTCGTAGGGCCAGGGCCAGTCCTTGCCGTCGCGGCGGTACCAGTAGTTGGTGCGCGGGCGGTTGAGGAGCTCGATGAATCGCGTGGGGATCTGGCCGCCGCCGTTCCAGCGGTCGTCGATGATCAGGGCGGCCTTGTCGATCTGGGCGTAGAACTGGCGGAAGAGCTCGTTCTGACCGTTGACGCCGGTGTCGGGCACATGGATGTAGCCGATCTTGCCGTCGGAGGCTTCGTCGACGTACTGGCGGTTGGCCTCGACCCAGTCTCGGTATCGCAATGCCTGATCGTTGCCGATGGGCTCGATGGTGTAGGTGCGCTCGTTGACGGTTTCCTCGTCGCCGGTCAGGGTGTCGACGACGGTGATGGTGGTCTGCTTGCCGGCGGTGCCGACGAAGGCGGCCCAGGGATCGGTGTCGGTATCAATGGCCTTGCCGTTGACATGGGTGATGTAGTTGCCCTCTTCGACATCGACGCCCAGGACATCGAGCGGGTTGCGTGCGTCGGTGTCCCAGGGCGCCCCGCCGTACATCTTGGCGATGCGGTAGCCGGAAACGGCCCCGTCTTCACCTTCTTCGGTCACGGCCTCGAAGTCGACGCCCAGCAGGCCCACGTTCTCGCTGGGCTGGCCCTCGACATCGCCGCCCCAGTAATAGGCGTGGCCCACGTTGAGTTCGGCAATCATCTCGCCGATGATAAAGCCCACGTCCTCGCGGCTGGCGGCGTGGTCGACCATCTTGGAGTAGTGGTCGTAGACGGCGTCCCAGTCGACGCCGTGCATGTTCTCGACGTAGAAGAAGTCGCGGTGGCGTCGCCAGGCGTCCTGGACGAGTTGGCGCCATTCCTCGCGCGGGTCGAGGTGCTTGCGCAGGCCGTCGGGGCGGATGGCGTCGGACATGGACTGGCCAGCCTTGGCATCGGCGATTTTCCAGCGGTTGCCTGTGCCGGCGAGGAGGATCTTCTTGCCGTCGCCCGAGATGTCGACCATCTGGGCGCCGGCGATGACGGTCTTCTCTTCGATCTCGTCGCCCGAGAGGTCGATGATCTTCACCGACGGTGGCGAACCAGCGGAGAAGCTGTTGTAGAGCAGGTTTCCCTTGTCGTTGCTGACGAGGGTGTTGAAGTTGCCCGCACC
>CAYGTM010000399.1:0-2693 GCA_964352795.1 uncultured Phycisphaera sp. | reverse complement strand
CTCGATGGTGCTGCGGGCGAAGTCGCGGAGGTCGTCGTTGGTGGGTTGGCCGGCGAGCAGCACCTCGCCCTCGGTGCGCACGACGGCGATGGGTGTCTTGATCTCGTGGGAGATGTTGGCCAGGAAGCGTGCCTGGGCCTCGTAGCCGGCCGAGAGGCGTCGCATGGCGTGGCCCAGTTCGTCGCGCAGGGCCTCGAACTCGGGGGACCCGCGATCGAGGTCGAGTTCGAGCTCGTCGCCCACGTTCTCGATCGAGAGTTCCTCGGCCATGTGTTGCATCTGGCGCATGGGCCGTACGGCCAGGCCCGCGACGTACCAGGCCGACACCCCCGAGGCGGCCATCCCTGCCGGCAGCAGCATGACGAGCGCCAGGGCAATGGTTCGCATCGGGGCGTCGGCCTCGCTCGCGGGCACGGCCAGCAGGAAACGCTTGGCCTCGCCGTGGGGTTGGGCGGCAAAGTAGAACCCGTCACGGCGTCCCGAAGACGCTTCGGCGGGCGGCCCGAACTGGCCGGCGAGCACATAGTGGCGCAACCGATCAAAAGTTTGCTGGCTGAACGGGCCCACGATGTTCGCTCGGCCCTTGTCATCGGTATCGATCGCCGCGGCCCGATCGAACCATCGCAACTGCTTATTGCGCAGGGCGATCTCGGTGGGAGTCAGGTCAGGGTTGGCCTCGAACTCTTTGGTGATCGCGCGGGCGGCCTCGACGAGGCGTTGCTCGTTGCGATCCTGGATGCCCTCGCGCTGGTAGAGGATGATCAGCAGCGACAGGGTGATCTGGACCACGCCGAAGATGCCCACGACCCAGAACGTGATGCGCAAGCGCAGCGGCGCGCGCGAGAAGAGCCCACGCGAGCGGCGAGGCGCGAGGCCTTCGGCTTCAGATACCCGATCGGGCATCGATCACCCCAAAGCGATAGCCGGCACCCTTGATGGTGTGGATGAGTTGAGTATCAAAGCCGCGATCGACCTTGCGACGCAGGGCCGAGACGTACACGTCGATCACGTTGCTCGAAGGCTCGAAGTTCATGTCCCAGACCTTCTCGCCGATCTGGATTCGGCTGAGCACGCGGTTCTGGTTTCGCATGAGGTATTCGAGGAGGGCGAACTCTTTATTAGAGAGCTCGAAGTGCATGTCGCCGCGCGTGGCGTGGCGTGTGTAGAGGTCCAGTTCGAGGTCCTCGCATCGCAGGATACGGCTCTCACTGGCTTCGCCGCGACGCAAGATCGCGCGGATGCGCGCCAGGAGTTCCTCGAACTGGAAGGGCTTGGTGATGTAGTCGTCGGCACCCGCGTCCAGCCCGTCGATCTTCTCCTCCATGGCCGACAGCGCGGTGAGCATGATGACCGGGGTGGCGATCTTGCGGCGGCGCAGGTTCCGGCAGACCTCGATGCCATCGCGGTCGGGCAGCATGAGATCGAGCAGGATCAGGTCGTAAGCCCCGCCGGCGGCGAGTTCCTCGCCTTCGTAGCCCGTGTGCGAGGCATCGGCCGCGAAGCCGTGCTCGGTCAGGCCCTTCTGGACGGCCAGAGCCATTTTGGGATTGTCTTCGACGATCAGAATCCGCATGGAAGGCCCTCTCGTGATAGGGCTGTAGTCTATTCACCCATGCCCGGCGGGCGCGATGCCTACCAGCCCAAGACCCAGCCGAAAATGAGGGGTGCGACGATGGTCGCGTCGCTTTCGATCATGAACTTTGGTTCACCCGCCCCGAGTTTGCCCCAAGTAATCTTCTCGTTGGGCACGGCCCCGCTGTAGCCGCCGTAGCTGGTGGTGGCGTCGGAGATCTGGCAGAAGTAGCTCCATCGCGGCACGCGCTTGTGGGCGTCGGCGTCGTCGCGGTAGATGTCGTGGTTGATGGTCGGCACGACGCAGATGGGGAAGTCTCCCGCGATGCCCCCGCCCACCTGGAAGAAGCCCGGGCCGGCGTCCTTGCCCTTGACGGTGTCGAGGTACCAGTCGATGAGGGCCGCCATGTAGCTGGTGCCCGCCAGCACGGTGTCAAGCGCGTAGCCGCCGCGCCGGGCGTTGGCCACGAACATGTTGCCCAGGGTGCTGTCCTCCCAGCCGGGCACGAACAGGGGAAGTTTCTTCTGAGCGGCGGCCAGCAGCCAACTGTCTTTGGGGTCGATCTGGTACTCGCCCGCCAGGTCGCCGCTCAGCAGCAAGTCGTAGAGGAAGTGGTGGGGCAGAGCGCGGGCGCCCTTCTCGCTGGCGGCTTTCCAGCGTGTGATGAGGTGGGCCTCGATCTTCTGCATCGCGGCCTCTTCGGGGATGCATGTGTCGGTGACGCGCGGGAAGCCGCCCTCGTCAAGGGCTACCTCGTCGGCCTCGGACAGGGCCCGCCAGTCGTCGATATGGCGGTAGTGGTCATGGGCGACGAGGTTGAACACGTCTTCTTCGAGGTTGGCCCCCGTGCAACTGATGGCGTGGACCTTGCCCTGGCGGATCATCTCGGCCAGCGAGCGCCCGATCTGGGCCGTGCTCATCGCGCCCGCAAGGGTCAGGAACATGGGCGTGCCCTTGGCCAGGGTGGCCTCGTAGGCGGTTGCGGCACGGACGGTCACGCCGGCGTTGAAGTGCTGGTAGTGGCGTTCCATGAAGTCCCGGAGGGGCGTGGCGGTGGGCATCGAGGGCTGGTCCTTGTTTGGGTGTCACGTGCTGGGTGGGTCCGGAAAGTCCTGCATCG
>CAYGTM010000398.1:0-2711 GCA_964352795.1 uncultured Phycisphaera sp. | reverse complement strand
GGCTTGCAGAGGGGCTCGACGCGGCCAAGGACTGGCTGGGGCTGACCGATGGCCGCAGCCGCCGACCGCAGCGGGTGGCCGAGACACCCACGGGGCTTCGGGTGGCCACGTCGGTGGCGCGCGTGCTGGATGCGGTGACTCGGTACGCGGTGCTCGATGGTGGCGCGTCGGCCAAGGTAATGACCGACGCGGCCTTCGCGCTCGACCGGGCGTCGCAGGCGGCGGTGCTGCGCGGGCTGTTCACCGCCGACGGGACGGTGGCCGACTCAGGCGAGAAGTCGCAGTACGTCTCGCTCGACTCCACGAGCGTGGAGCTGCTGCGGCAGGTGCAACTGCTTCTGCTTGGCTTCGGCGTCAAGGCCAAGCTGTACGAGAACCGGCGGGCGTTGGGGCAAGACCACGCCGACATGCCCGATGGGAAGGGCGGCGTCAAGCGATATCCCGTGCGGCAGATGCACTCGCTGCGGATCTCGCGGAGCTCTCGCGTGGTGTTCGAGCGGGAGATCGGTTTCATGCCCGAGAGCATCAAGGCCGAGCGGCTGGCGTCGCTCAATGCCAGGGTCTCGACGTACGCCGACCGCTTCACCGACCGGGTGCGATCGCTCGAGCCGTGCGGCGTGGAACCTGTGTTCGACCTGACCGAGCCGGTGACGCACCACTTCGTGGCCAACGGGATCGTGGTGCATAACTGCTCGGAGTACATGTTCCTCGACAACACGGCGTGCAACCTGGCGTCGCTGAACCTGATGAAGTTCTATGACGCCCCCACGCGGCACTTCGACGTGCGGGGGTATGAGCACGCGACCGATTTGTGGACGATGGTGCTCGAGATCAGCGTGTTGATGGCGGCGTACCCGAGCCGGGAGGTCGCCGAACTGAGCTGGACGTATCGCACGCTGGGCTTGGGCTATGCCAACCTGGGCGCGATGCTGATGCAGGCGGGCATTCCGTATGACAGCGAGGACGGGCGTGCGATCGCGGGGTGTTTGACGGCGATCCTGACGGGCGGGTCGTACCGGATGTCGGCGAAGATGGCCAAGGAGCACGGGCCTTTTGCCGGGTACAAGGCCGATGGCGAGAACATGCTGCGAGTGGTGCGCAACCACCGGCGTGCGGCCCACGGGATCAAGCGTGGGGCGGCCGAGTGGGAAGGGCTGAACGCCAAGACGCGGCCGGTGCCGATTGATCAAGGGCGCTGCCGCGGCGGGAAGATTCCCGTGGCGAACACGCCCGAGTTGCTGGACCGCGCGAAGATGGCGTGGGACCAGGCGATCCAGCTCGGCGAGCAGCACGGCTATAGGAATGCCCAGACCACGGTGATCGCGCCGACGGGGACGATTGGTCTTTTGATGGACTGCGACACGACGGGCGTGGAGCCGGACTTCGCGCTGGTGAAGTTCAAGAAGCTTGCGGGCGGGGGGTACTTCAAGATCGCCAACGCGAGCGTGAAGCCCGCGCTCGAGGCGATGGGCTATAGCGAAGGCGAGCGGCAGGACATGCTGCGGTACCTGCTGGGCGCGCTGCATCTCGAGGTTGAGCTGCCCGAGGGCGTGTCCGGCGCGCAGGTGGGCCAGACGCTTGCACAGTGGTTGCGTGGCAAGGGGCTGACCGAGCAGGACCTCAAGACCATCACCGACGCGCTGCCGGGCGTGTTCGAGCTCGGCTTCGCCTTCAGCGCGTGGACGCTGGGCGACGAGGTGCTCGAGCGGGCGGGCGTGGATGCCGAGGTTGCCAAGGCGAGCGGGAACTTCAACCTGCTGCGTGAGCTCGGGCTGACGGCGGCCCAGGTCGGAGAGTTGAATCTTCTGGTGTGCGGCACGCAGACGCTCGAGGGGGCACCGCACCTCAAGAGCGAGCACCTGCCGGTGTTCGATTGCGCCAACACCTGCGGCCCGCTGAGCACGCGGTACATCGAACCGCAGGGGCACATCCGCATGATGGCGGCGGCCCAGCCGTTCATCAGCGGGGCCATCAGCAAGACCATCAACCTGCCCAACGACGCGAGCGTGGCGGACATCAAGGACTGTTACCGGCTGAGCTGGGAACTGGGCTTGAAGGCGAACGCCCTGTACCGAGATGGGTGCAAGCTGAGCCAGCCCCTGAGCACCAAGAGCGACGCGGTGGCCGAGAAGGACGAGCCGGCGGTTGTCGAGGTGGATCTTGAAGATGCCTTCGAGATCGACGATTTGGGCGAGGCCGAGGCGCTCGAAGAGGTCGGCGAGTTGGCCGTGTCGGCGGCGCGATCGGCCGGTGAAGAGGATGAGCGGACGGTGGTGAGGACCGTAGAGCGGATCGTGCATCGCCCGATGCGACGCCGCCTGCCCGACACGCGCGGGTCGATCACGCACAAGTTCAACATCGCGGGCCACGAGGGCTACCTGACCGTGGGGCTCTATGAGGATGGCCTGCCCGGCGAACTCTTCATCACGATGGCCAAGGAAGGCTCGACCATCGGCGGGCTCATGGACAGCTTGGGCACGGCGGTGAGCGTGGCGTTGCAGTACGGCGTGCCGCTCGAGAGCCTGGTGCGCAAGTTCACGCACCAGCGCTTCGAGCCCGCGGGCATGACCACCAACCGCGACATCCCGCTGGCCAAGAGTTTGGTGGACTACATCTTCCGCTGGCTGGGCATCCAGTTCATCCCAGGCTATCGCGAGGCCAACACGCCCAATCGGAGCAAGGGTGCCGGCGAAGGCGAGAGCGCAAAGGCC
>CAYGTM010000397.1:0-2714 GCA_964352795.1 uncultured Phycisphaera sp. | reverse complement strand
CGGCCTCGGCCAGGCCCGCAGCACTCCGCAGGCCGAGCGCTGGGGACAGGGCGCCGCCCACCTGCGCGCCGGGGGGGCGCCGCCGGGACAGGTGGGCGGGCGGGCGCACGACCGGGCGGCCGGCGCGCGACAAGCGGCGACGGAGCATGACCAAGGCCGTGCTCTTGCCGCTGCCGCTCGGGCCGGTGAGCAGGGCGACAGCACCCGGCTCGAGGTCGGCCAGCGCCCGGGCGGCGGCGCGGGCAGCACGAAGGGCGCTGCGACGGGCCGGGTCGGCCCGATCGGCGGGCAGCGCGAAGAGGGCGCGGGCGTGGGCGATGCGGTCGTTCACGCCACGGCCTCCGGGCCGGGCCGTGTGGCGGCGGCTTGCGAGAGGGCGCGGAAGGCGTCGCACTGCTTGCGAACGCTGTGATAGCTGATGCCCAGGCGAAGGGCGACCTGACGCATGGGCAGGCCCTCAATGGTGGTCAGCCGGGCCACTTGGCGGAGCTGGCGGGGCAGTTCAGGGCTGAGGCGGATGGCGGCGTCGAAGGCCGGATCGCACACGCGGCGGACCAGGGCCCGGACGCGACGGCGGAGTTGCCTCTCAGGGGTTCCCAGCATGGCGGCGGCCTCGCTCACGGCCATTCCCCTGCCATAGATTGCCAGGAGGAGTTGGCGTTCGTCGGCGGGGAGGTGGTCGGCGGCGTCCAAGACGCGGGTGACCAAGGCGCGGCGGCGTTTGCGACGCATATCCAGAGCGGCGTCGTCGAGTCGGGTCTGCATGGCTTGGCCTCCGTTTACTGCATTGCGGATGTGCGATGCCCTATTGTCGACTGGATTGCAAACGATTGCAAGGATATTGTTTGGTATATCCACAAGATAGCGCGCGGCCGTGGCGATAGGTGGCAGATTGGCCCGCTCGGAGCCTGTGAGTGGCTCTGGGATAGGAAAAGTGAGCGTGGTGGTGAAGGCGGATGAGACCACAAAGGGACCTGGGGCGGCCACGGCGTTCGGTGCCGCAGTGCGTCAGCGGCGGATGCTGCTGGGGCTGAGTTTGCGCGAGGCGGCCGAGCGGGCGGGGTGTACCAAGGGCTATCTGTCGCTGCTTGAACGCGGCAAGAGGGGGGCGCCCACCCCACGATTGATGTCGAGGCTGGAGCAAGCGCTAGAAGTCGATGCGGGTACCCTGGCGGCGGCGGCGGCCATGGAGAACACACCAAAGCGGGTACGCGAAGAACTCGAAGAGCGGCGAGAGCAGGGTGAGGCGGCCCGGCAACTGGCCGCCTTGCTCCGCGGGGCGGGGCCCGGCGGGCTCGATCGGGCGTTCGCCTCAGGAGCGCTGGCGAAGCTGGTGGACCGGATCGCGCCCCTCGGCGATGGGTCGGGCGAGGGCGAGCGGGTCGGGGCGCTGCTGCCCCGGGCCGTGCCGTTGATCAATCTGGTGCCGGCGGGGCACGCGACCGAGTTTACCGATCTTGGCTTTCCGGCCCGTGTTGCCGACAGCTATGTGGCGGCGCCCGAGTTGGGCGACCCCGACGCCTTCGCGGCCCGGGTGACGGGCGACAGCATGGAGCCGACCTATGTGGAGGGCGACGTGGTGATCTTCAGCCCCGGGCGCGAAGTCAAGAGCGGGATGGACTGCTTCGCAAGGCTCGTCGAGCCCGACAGCGAGACCACGTTCAAGCGGGTGTACTTCGAGCGGGCGGCCAATGGCGAGGAGTTGATCCGGTTGCAGCCGCTGAACCCGCGGTATGCGGCCAGGGTGGAGCCGCGGGAGAAGGTGGCGGGGTTGTATCCGGCGGTGAGTGTGACGAGGAGAGTAGGGATTGGGGATTAGGGATTAGGCATTGGGAAGAGGGGAAAGAAGAAGGCATTGGGCACTAGGCATCAGGCATCGGGAGGAGGGGATGATCTTCTCCGAGCTTGACAAGACATAGGGCTCGTTGAACGCGGAAGAGCCCTGGCTTGCGCCCGGCCTCGTTCAGAACGATCGGGCAGCTCACGCGGCCTTCGTGTCTCGGATGACCTTGTGCCGGGCGATCTTGTGCAGGGCCCGCGGCCGTTCCTGGTGATCGAGGTGATCGACGACGGCTTGCCAGTCTTCGAGGGCCTTGGTCTCGCCGCCGCGGCGGTGGATGGCGTCGGGCGAGGGGCGGCAGGTGAGGAACACGGTGGGCCCGCCGAAGATGGGGCGGACTGGCTCGATGGCGTCGAACTCCTCGGGCCATCGCGGCAAGGTGTCGGGCTTGGCGACCTTACTCGTCATGGCGTGCAGCACGAACTCGTATGCGGTGACGCCCAGGCAGACGACGGCCTTGAGGTTGGGCATGTTCTTGATCACGAAACGCAGCGTGGGTGCAACGGCCTTGCGGTGCGCGTCGCGGTTGGCCCGGTGTTCGTCGCGCTCGTTGGAGTTGATCAGCAGCGGGCCGTAGGTGGTGCCCGCCAGCACGCCGCGGCCGGCCAATGGGAAGGCGAGTCGCGCCAGCCCATAGGTGGCGGGGGTTTCGTGCTGGCAGTATGGGCGCAGGGTCTTGCGCTCCAGGCGAGCCTTGACCACTTGCACATGCGTCGGGGCCGAGTCGAGCACGAGTACCTTGCCGTCCCAACGGCCGTAGACCGACTCGAGGGCGAACAGGCGTGGCTCATCGGGAAGGAGTTCGTAGACGCTCGTGAAGCCGGGGACACGCAGGTCGCGGATGCTCTGGGGGATGGGCGGGGTGCGCATGTGG
>CAYGTM010000396.1:0-2717 GCA_964352795.1 uncultured Phycisphaera sp. | reverse complement strand
GCGGCGGTGGGGGAGGTGTCCATCCGCCCAGACTTTAGCGCGCTCCCACGGGCCCGCGATCGAGTGGGCTTTGTATGCCTTCCGTCGTTTGACCCTCGAACACAATGGCATGTTCTTGGTGGCGACTGCGCCCTGCCAGGAGGCGCGGCATCGCCACGCCGCTGCTGGACGAGACATTGTGGAACAGCATCGAGCTGTTGATCTCCATGAAAGAGTACTGAATTTATAAACAACAATAAAAATATACCAAAGTACACGCGTGCCTCGCCGGACTCCTCCGCCGTGAGCGTGGCCAAGAGCGCCACCATCACGCGGCAGGCGGCCGCGGCCACCAACCGCGATCTGGCCCGCAAGGTGGTTCGGAAGATCCGATTCCACGCCACGCACTCGGCCGACCCCGCCGCCGTATACGCCGCTGCGCAGATTCCCCCTCCCAAGGACCGCGAGGACCTGCGCGAGTTCACCGACATCGCCACGCCCCAGGGCATGGCGTCGGTGGCCTACCGCGTGCGATCCGAACGCGCTGGTGGCACCAACGCGTTCTCGCTGCCCTCGACGCTCACCATCGCGGCGTTCGTGTTGGCCTTGCGCTCTGGCACGGCTCCATGCCCTTTGCCCTCAATCCTCGGGCACATCCTCGCTCGTCACGATTTGCTTGAACGCGGTGCGCAGGGTGTTCGTGATGGGGCCCTCTCCATCACTGATGGGGTGGCTGGCGGTGACGTGGCCCTTGCCGTCGTGCTCGAGGACTTCTCGAACGGCGATGATCTCCGCGGCGGTGCCGGTCATGAAGACCTCGTCGGCCTTGTAGATGTCCTCGAGCGTGATGGGGGCGGTCTCGACGGCGTAGCCGCACTGGGGGGCCAGGCGTTCGATGACGAAGCGGCGGGTGATGCCGCTCAGGCAGCCGTCCTCGACCGGGGGCGTGCGCAGGGCGCCGTTCTTGATCACGAAGATGTTGTCGCCCGAGCCCTCGGCCACCTTGCCCTCGGGGTTGAGCATGATGACCTCGAGCAGCTTGTCCTGCTCGCTGGTGATGCCCAGGTCGCGGGTAAGGTGGATGGCCTCGCACTTGGCCAGGATGTTGTTGAGGTAGTTCAGGCTCTTGATGCGAGGGTCCAGGCTCTCGACGCCGATGCGCGGGCGGTGGGCCACGACCACGCGCATGCCCGCCTCGTACATGGCCTCGGGGTACAGGCGGATCTGGTCGGCGATGCAGATGACCCCGGCCTTGGGGCACAGGTAGGGGTTGAGCCCCAGCGTGCCCTCGCCGCGCGTGACGACCAGGCGGATGTAGCCGTTGACGATGCCGTTGGCCTTGATGCACTCGCGCTGGAGGTCGATCATCTCGCTTCGCGTGATGCCGATGTCCAGGTAGATCTTCTGGGCGCTCGACCACAGCCGGTCCATGTGCTGGCCGAGCATGAAAATCTTGCCGTTATAGACGCGGATGCCCTCGAACACGCCGTCGCCGTACAGCAGCCCGTGGTCGAAGACGCTGACCATCGCCTGGCTCTTGGGGACGATGGTGCCGTTGACGTAGACGAGCGGCTTGTCGGTGGGGGTCGCGACGGCGTCGGCGTGCGAGGTCGTGCCGGCCGGCCCTGGGGCGCTCTTCATCTGGGTCATGCTCTTGTCTCCGTCGTTGGTCAATGCGGGTCCGTCCTTGTGGGTGGCCCGGCGGCGGGCCCGGGTGCGGCGCAGTCTAGTAGCGGCCATCCGGTTGGGGAGGGTATCAGGACATTTCCCGATCAGGATGCGTACGTTGTGGCGATGGTAGGGAGCCGGGCCGATTCAAACCTTCACGCGGCCGCGGAGGTTGGCCAGGCCGCCGTCGACCTCGAGCACGGTGCCGCTGACCCAGCCCTGGCCGCCCTCGAGCAGCCAGGCGATGGCCGACGCGACATCGGCGGGCTCGCCCAGGCGGCCCAGGGGGTGCATGGCCGTCGAGGCCTTCTCGGCTACGTCGCTATTGAGGATCGGCTCGCTCAACGGCGTCCGCACCATGCCCGGAGCGACGGCGTTCACGCGCACATGGCTCGAGGCGTAGGTGGCCGCAGCGCTCCGCGTAAGGCCGATGACCGCCGCCTTGGCCGCAGCGATGGCCTCGTGGTTGGGCAGCCCGCTGGTGGCCGCCGCCGAGGCCATGAGCACGATCGAGCCGCCGTCCTTCTTCATCGCCTGGCTGGCCGAGCGGACGAGATTGAACGCCGTCACCAGGTTGATGTCGATGGTCGCGCGCAACTCGTCGGGCGTGGTCAGGTGCGCGGGCTTGAGCAGGATCGTGCCCGGCAGATTCACCGCGCCGTCCAGACGCCCGTGGTGCTCGGCGGCGCTCTTCACCGCGGCGTTCACCGCATCGTGATCGGTGGCGTCGAGCGATCCGAGCGCGTGCGCGCCGATCTCGTCGGCGAGTGCTTTCGCCTTTTCGGCATCACGGCCTGCGATGGTCAGCGTGGCGCCAGCGCCGACGAGCCGGCGGGCCAACTCGCTGCCGATGCCGCCCGCCCCGCCGATGAGCAGGTAGGCGCGGCCCTTGTGTGCGGAGGTGTTGTTCGTGCTTGAAGTCATGCGGTCCTCGGGTTCGTGGCGCGTGAAGATCGTGTGGCCGACGATGGCCGTTCGCACAGGCGGCGCACGCCCAACTCCCAGCCGATCGCCGCGGCGGGCGTGGTGCGTTGCCAGCTGAAGCCCAAGTTGCCGAGCACCACCGGCTC
>CAYGTM010000395.1:0-2720 GCA_964352795.1 uncultured Phycisphaera sp. | reverse complement strand
TCGAGGCGGGCCTGACCGGGCTTTGAGGGCAGCTGCGTCGGGCCCAATAGTTGGGCACCACCCTCGGCCCCGACGAGTCTATAATCTTCTCCTGCCTCATACGGGCGGGTGATTGGGCTCGGGCGGACGGCCCGGGTGAACAGGTAGGCATCGCCGGTTCCGCGTGGATTCCGGCTTTGGATCACGAGGAACCGGTCGGCCCGAAGGCCCTTTCAGCGGGGCGGCCGACGCGAAGGCATAGCTGGAGGTAGACGGCGATGGCAAAAGAGGTGTTCGAGCGGACCAAGCCGCATGTGAACGTCGGGACGATCGGTCACATCGACCACGGGAAGAGCACCCTGACGGCGGCGATGGCGGCGCGGTCGGCGACCAAGCGCGGCGGCAAGGCCAAGAGCTACGCCGAGATCACCAAGGGTGGCACGGTGCGTGACGCGTCCAAGACGGTGACGATCCACTCGTCGCACGTCGAGTACGAGACCGACAACCGCCACTACGCGCACGTGGACTGTCCGGGCCACGCCGATTATGTGAAGAACATGATCACGGGTGCCGCCCAGATGGACGGCGCGATCCTGGTGGTGTCGGCGGCCGACGGCCCGATGCCCCAGACCCGCGAGCACGTGCTGCTGGCCCGCCAGGTGGGTGTGCCCTACATCGTGGTTGCCCTGAACAAGGTCGACCTGGTGGACGACCCCGAGCTGATCGAACTGGTGGAGATGGAGGTCCGCGACCTCTTGAACAAGTACGACTTCCCGGGCGATGACACCCCGATCATCCATGTCACGGCCAAGGCGGCGGTGGAAGCCCCCGCCAATGACGCGGCCAACAAGGGCGTGGACGAGCTGTTCAACGCGCTGGATTCGTACATCCCCGAGCCTCCCCGCGAGGCGGACAAGCCCTTCCTGATGGCCGTCGAGGACGTGTTCAGCATCAAGGGCCGCGGCACGGTGGCCACCGGCCGCATCGAGCGCGGGTTGATCAAGGTGGGCGACGCGGCCGAGGTCGTGGGCCTGCGCGAAGCCCCACTGAAGACGACCATCACCGGCGTGGAGATGTTCAATAAGTCGATGGACGAGGGCATGGCCGGCGACAACTGCGGCCTGCTGCTCCGCGGCGTGGAGAAGAACGACATCCAGCGCGGGCAGGTCATCGTGAAGCCCGGCAGCATCAAGACCCACCGCAGGTTCAAGGGCGAGGTCTATGTGCTGACCAAGGAGGAGGGTGGCCGTCACACGCCGTTCTTCTCGGGCTACAAGCCGCAGTTCTACATGCGGACGACGGACGTGACCGGCCAGGTGAAGCTGGTGGGCGGAGCCGAGATGTGCATGCCCGGCGATAACGTCGAGGTCGAGGTCGACCTCGAGGGCAAGCCCGTGGCGATGGAGCCCGGCCTGCGTTTTGCCGTCCGCGAGGGCGGCCGCACGATCGGCTCGGGTGTCGTGACCGAGATCATCGAGTAAGCAGGCCCCGAGCGGCAAAGGACTCTGACCCATGGCCAAGAAGAAGGGCGCTGCCCGCGAATATGTCTGGCTCCAGTGCAGCGAGACGGGCGACCTCAACTACCGCACCTCGGTGAATGTCCGGGGCGGCATGCCCGAGGGCATGAAAGAGGGCATCAACAAGTATTGCCCCCGCCTGCGCAAGCACACGATCCACAAGATCAAGCGCAAGTGATCCCCCTTTTGGGGTAACCAGTCAACGACTCGATCGCGGCGGGCCATAGGCCCGCCGCTTTGCTTTTCGGGCCTTCGATTCAAGCCGAGTGGGAATGCGGTCGATTCTTTCGGATCGCGTCTTGAAACTGGATTCTCGATGCGGTACACTCTCGCTACCCGCCCCATAACGCTTTGGGGCCCCACACTCGGAGACGCACGATGCACGTTTGCTCGACCCACGGTTGCCACGCCTCGCACGCCCATGCCGGCTTCTGCGCCGATTGCCTGGCGGTCCATTTCGGCGGCATGTCGATCTCGGTGCCCGCCGTGTTGGTCATGGCCCTTGGCGTCGGGCTGCTGGCGTACGCCGGTCGCCGCCTGCTGGCCCGTTCGGCTCGCCTGGCCACCGCCTGAGAGCCCTCTGGCTGACGCTAGATGAGCGTCCCGTACTGGCATAGATCTTCCAAGCCCCAGACCATCGAGGCTGACGCCGTGGTGGTTGGCGGGGGTGTGTGCGGTTTGTCGGCCGCGCTCCACCTCGTTCGGCGGGGGTTGTCGGTGGTGGTGCTCGAGCGCCATGCGCCCGGGTCGGGAGCGAGTTCACGCAATGCTGGGTATTTGATGCGAGGGCTGGCCGAGAACTATCGGGCGGCGCGCGAGGCGTTGGGTGTGTCCACCGCGGAATCGGTCTGGCGCTGGAGCGAGGAGAACCTGCGGGGGTTGCACGCCGAGGGCATCTCGGCGTTGCCTTCGTATCGGCAGACGCCGAGTTGTTTGCTCGCGTTGGATCAATCTGAAGCGGATGAACTGGTTGAATCGGCCACGCTGCTGCAAGCCGACGGGTTTGGCGTGCTGCTGACCGAATCGGGCCGTGATAGTGCCTGGGCCAGCGGGCTGCCGATCGTGGGGCTGGTGAACCCTGGCGACGCGACGGTGAATCCGGCGGAACTGGTTGGTTTGCTGGCGTCGAAGCTGGGATCTGCTGTTCTGGCCGGGCAGGAAGTCCATGCCATCGAGCCCGCGGCGGGTGGTGGTTCGCGGTGCGTGGTGCGGACGGCGATGAGG
>CAYGTM010000394.1:0-2722 GCA_964352795.1 uncultured Phycisphaera sp. | reverse complement strand
GGCCTGGCCACACTGCCGCGCCGCGCCGGCGGCCGCGGGGCCATCGCGCGCGCCTTCGTGTCCGATGCGAGCATCGTTCTCGCCGACGAGCCCACCGGCCATCTCGACGCCGACAACGCGATACTGGTGATGGATCGCATCCGCCTTGCCGCTCGGCGAGGTGCTGCGGTCATCATTGCCACCCACGACATCACCCTGGCCAAGTCGTGCGACGCCATTCTCACACTTACTCGAGGGCGCGTCGGGCCGTCCGATCAACACACCGCCGGGGCGACGCCGTGCTCGTGCTGACCGAAGCGGTCCGCTACCTCTTGCGGCGATGGGGCCGCGCCGTGCTGGGCGGTCTGGGCATCACCGCCACGCTCGCCGTGGTCGTGTTTCTATCAGCCATGACGGCTGGCACGCAGGCGTCGGCTTTGCGTCGCTTCGAGGCGATGGGCCTCGATCGCCTTTGGCTCGTGACCGATCCAGATCCGCGGCACGGCCTATCCACCGACGATGCCGCCGCACTCGCCGCGCTCCTGGGCGAGACCGCTTCCACCGCCCACGCCAGGCGATGGCCAACAACGCTTCCGATCCTCGCGCGCGGCACCGAAACAAGTGCCGAGGTGTACGAGGTCAACGGCCCCTATGCCCACGCCGCGCGACGCGATATTCTCATCGGTCGCCAACTGCTCGATTCCGACCTCCACTCGCGCGCGCCCGTGTGCGTGGTGACGCCGGAGATCGCCGACGCGCTCGGCGTGCGCGTGGGCGATGCATTGCACGCGATGGGTGACCAATGGCGCATCGTGGGTGTCATGGCCGGCGCGCCAGGCACCCAGGTGGTGGTGCCTGACGGCCTCCTGACCCAAGGCCCAATCGCGGGACCGGCACCCGTCGATCGCATCGAACTCCGTTTTGCGGGCGACGATCCGGCACGATGGAGCGCGGCGATCGGCCGTCTCATGCGTCACGCGCACCCGCTGGGCAGCCAGCGCCGGTTCGGTGTGGTCGTGCCCGTCGACCTCGCCCGCGCTGCGAAAGCCGCCAGCCACGAGATCGGCCTGCTGGAAACAGCCATCGGCGTGGGCGGCCTGACGCTGGGGTCGCTCTGCCTGGCCGTCGCCATGATCGCCTCGGTCCGCGATCGCCAGGACGAGTTTGGCTTGCGACTCATGCTCGGCGCCACCGCGCGGGGCGTGCTGGCCCAGATCGCCTTGGAGACGCTTGTCATCGCCCTGCTTGCCGGGGGCTCGGGCATCATGGCCGGGCTGCTCATCGGTCAGGCCATCGCCGCCGCGGCCCCCCTCGAGGTCTACTACTCGCCCCGCGCCATGCTGGTCTGGGTCGCCGCCACTACCGCCTTCGGCACCTTGGCCGCCCTCGCTCCGGCTTGGGAAACAACCCGCATCAATCCGGCCCGCCTACTGGGTGCCTCGGCCTGACCCGCCAAGCGTGAACCCGGCCTGCGACCTCCCTACCATGGCCCCCACGCCGGAGTGGCGGAATTGGCAGACGCGGTGGATTCAAAATCCACTTCTGGAGACAGAGTGGGGGTTCGAGTCCCCCCTCCGGCATTCATGGGTCACCGATGAACAGCCCAGCCAGGCTTCGACATCGCGGGTGGGTCGATGACTGCGGCCATCCGGTAACCCGGCTCATCGAGAAACGCCGCACGCTTGCCGACAAGCCGCCCGTCGAGATCATGCTGCATGTCGCGTGCCTCGCGGTCGTGATCGTGGGCTTGGGCCTCTGGGCGCGATGGTCGGCGGGCATCGGGCTCAACCAATGGGTTCCCGGTTGGCTCGTCTGGGTGATCATCGCCCTCATGTGGATTCCCATCCTCCACGATGGCATCCGCCGACGATCCGCCCGTGTGCAGATTCCCAGACGCCTCAGTTGCGGCATGTGCCCTGGTTGCTTGTATGCACTGAGCGATCTGCCAACGTGCCCAGTTGAGCACTTGGAGGCTGCGGTACGATGCCCAGAGTGCGGGGCGGTGTGGCACGGCGAGCGGGTGGGCACTCTCGATGTGGGCTAGCCTTGGTTCGTCGCATTCGATTTTGGAGGCACGATGCGACTCTGGTTGTTGGTGCCATTCATCTTGGCCGGCTGCGGGGAATCGCCACCGCCGTCCGCCAGCGATTCGTCGGTGGAGCGTGTAGGGCCACGGCCTCCGGCTCCATCCGCGGAGGACAAGGCCATGGAACCCCATGCATCGGCTGTCGAGAAACGCGCCGTGGGGGTCCGCGGGAAACTGCGGGCGTTGCTCGACCAGCCGTCCGACCCGATGGACGGAGGGCCTTTCCTCATCATCACTGCGGCGGGCACGGACAAGTTCGTGCAGTTCGTCGGCGGGCGCGGTGAATCACTGGTCTTCGACCTGCCCGCGGTCGCCTTGTCGGCCGACGAGTTGGGGCGTGCGGCCAGGCTGTTGCCCGCGCACGGGGTTCGCCCGCCCGAGGGTGGCGACGCCGCGGCATTCACCCTCGACCTGGGCCAGGACGTGGAGGCGGGGGTTCGGCTCGTGGAGGTGGTGCTGCTGGAGGTGTACGGCCTTGAAGCGTCCACCACGGTGGAGTTTCAGGGTCTGTGAGCCCTCCATGCCACGACGGCGAGCGCCGGCAATCCATGAAAAAAAACCGGCACTTACATGCCGGTCTTCAAGTACGGACGAGAGGACTTGAACCTCCACGGGATTTTACTCCCACTAGGACCTGAACCTAGCGCGTCTGCCAAT
>CAYGTM010000393.1:0-2726 GCA_964352795.1 uncultured Phycisphaera sp. | reverse complement strand
TCGATGAAGTCGCCGGTCTGGCCGTCGAAGCGGAAGATGGTGCCGGGGTTGAAGTTGACGACGTAGACGTTGCCGTCGGGGCCGACCTGGACATCGACGGGATCCCAGCCCGACAGGCCCGGGGCGACGAAGACGTCAAGGAAGTCTCCCGTGGTGGCGTCGAAGCGGAAGACGGCCCGGGCGCCTCGGTCGGCCACGAGCAGGTCGGTCTGGGCGAGGGCGGCGGAGGTCAGAGCGCCCAGCAGGGCGATGGTGGTGGCGGTACGCATGGCGATATCTCCTCTTGGATGTGTGTCCAGAGAGAAGATACGAGAAATCCGGGCCTTCGCATCCAAACCTTGCGCGAAGATCGCGCTAAGGGCAGCCGGCGTCGAAGGCCGTCTGGAAGCCCAGGAAGTCGAAGATGGTGAGGGTGCCGTCGCCGTCGAAATCGGCCAGGGGGTCGCCGGCGTCGAACAGGGATTGGAACTCGAGGAAGTCGAAGATGGTGAGCGTGCCGTCGCCGTCCAGGTCGGCCTGGCAGGTGCCCAGGGCGACGGTGAGGGTGGCGCCGGCCCGGATGCGGTCTTCGCCGAAGACGAGTTCGTCGTTCAGGTGGAAGCCGATCAGGGAATCGTCGAGCAGGACGCACGAGAGGAAGACGCCGCCGCGGACGGTGATCTCGGTGGGTTCGTCGGTGAGGTCGAGGGCGACGCCGTCGAGGGTGGCGCTCTTGACGGTGAGGTTCATGGTGACGCCCGAGCCGTCGCCGGTGGGGCGGCCGAGGCGGAAGCCGCTCCCGACGAGGCCACCCGAGATGTTGATGGTGCCGTCGTAGGCGCGGAAGTCCGAGCCGAGCGCGCCGCCGGTCATGGTGAAGATGGGGTCGACGCCGCTGGCATTGAGGATGGCGCAGTTCACGTCCATCGCGCCGCCCGACATGTTGACGACGCCCTTCTCGATGACGAAGTCTCGGCCGATGACGCCGCCGCTGAGGTTGAGCACGCAGCCGATGTCTTTCATGAAGCCATCGCGGCCCGTGGAACCGCCCGAGATGGTGGCGATGGTGTTGTCGTTCATCTGCAACGCGCCGGCGATGCTGCCGCCGGACATGGTGAAGGTGGTGTCGTCCCGGAAGAGGACGAAGGTGTCGATCGCGCCGTCGGTCATGGTGAACGAGGCGTCGTCTTCGATGATGATGGCGGCCTGGCCGCTGGCGACGAGGCCCGCGGTGCCGCCCGACATGGTGCAGGTGGTGTTGCCCTGGAGCCAGAGGCCCCGGCGCACGGTGCCGCTGTTGATCTCAACCGAAGTTGTACCGGCGGCACCGACGAACTTAGTGCGGACGAGTCGGCCGCCGTTGACGACGTAGTGGACGTCTTCAACGAAGCTGTCGATGAGGTCCCAGCCCGACTCGCCAACGGCTTCGAGGTTCACGGTAGCGCCGTTGAAGGTGAACGTGCCGCCGTCGGCGTCGGGAAGGATGGTCCCGGTGTCCAGGACGTTGATCGTGGCGCCGGGGTTGTCGGCGAACCACGACTCGGCGGGGAGGTCGCCCGGCGGGATGTCGATGACCTGGGCGGAGACGGTGGAAAAGCCGGCGAACAGGACGAGGATGGCGGCGGTGCGAGGGGTGCGCATGGCGTGCTCCTTGTGGTTGGTGGTCCACCAAATGGAGCGATGATCGCGTGCGCAGGTCACAGGGTTTGCAAAATCTTCAAGCGAACGCGGTGAAGATGGGCAAGGTGTTGATTATGGGCAGCCGGCGTCCAGGGCGTTCTGAAAAGCAAGAAAATCGAAGATGGTGTAGGCGCGGTCGCCATCAAAATCAGCCAGGTAATCACCATCCATGAACAACTGCTGGAAGATCAGCAGATCAAACACCGTTAGCGACCCATCGGCGTCGAGGTCTACAAGACACGGCACATAGACGTTGTCTCGAATCCGACCGTTGATCGAGTCGACGCGCACGCCATCAGGCACAGTGAAGATCGGCCGATCGGAGGCGAACCCGAGGCCTCGGCTGCCGGAGCCCATGCTCGCATGTCCACCCCATACACCCGCGGGAAAGCGGATGCTGCCGGAGAACTCGATGCTGAGCGAGACGGGCTCGTTGACCGGTACGGTCAGGCCCTCGATGAGGATCTCACGGGTCTCTCCCAGGCTCGAGAGGATACCGCTGCGTTCTCGAATTGGTTCGCTCGTTCCGTCTAGGGTCGCCTTCGAGCTTCCCAGCCTGGTGTCTCCATTGACCATGACTTCGGCCTCGGTCAGATATTCGATACCGGGGCAGCCAAACGTGAAGCACACGGTGATGTTTCCGTTGCCGAAATCCAGATTCAGGTCCACCTCGATGGGGTCCGACTGGTCGGAGGAGAAGATCAGGTCCTCGAATCCGAACTCCATGCGGATAGCCGACAGCCGCTCGACCTCAATATCCGATCGGATCGGCTGATACAGGGAAGGGAAGAACAGGCCTGCATCGGTAAACCTGAGTGGAAAGAACCCGGTGATCTGCTGTGGCCTTGCCCGAGGGTCGGCCGCGAAGGACACTATGACCGAGAACGGGTAGCTCTCCACGCGGACATCTTCGGGTTGGTCGTTGAGGAGATAACCGATTTCGTAGCGGGCCTGTGCCATAACGATTGTGCTCGTGGTGAGCAGGGTGATAGCGGCGATGGTCGCGGGCAATGCAACTGTGGTCATGGTGCGGGCTCCCCATTTGAGACACCTTGGACTCCATGGAG
>CAYGTM010000392.1:0-2736 GCA_964352795.1 uncultured Phycisphaera sp. | reverse complement strand
CGCCCCCTCCGAGCCCTCCGCGACCTCCGCGTTCAACCCTCTTCGCCGCCGCCGGCCCGATACTGTCCGGGCGACCCACCCGCACGCAAGGACGCAACGCATGGGCATGTACGAAAAACAGGGCCTGGGCATGTTCCACGGCAGGCTCATCCTGCTCGCGGGCGTGGGCCTGGTCGGCTTCGCGGCCCTGACCACCCAGCTCGGGCGGCTGAGCTTCCAGCTCGGCCCCGGCCTGCGCGACGAGGCCGAGCGGCGGCTCGAGCGGCTGGCGTGGGAGCCGACTGTCCGGGGGCGCATCCTCGACCGCACCGGCCGCGTGCTGGCCCAGGACCGGCCCACCTTCGACGTGCGGGTCGACTATTCGGTCTTGAGCGGCTCGTGGGCCCAGGCGTGGAGCGTGGCCTTCGCCCGCGAGGTGCACGCGGCGGTCTGGCGCGAGCTGGCCCCCGCCCAGCGCGACATGCTCGCGCGGGGCTACCAGGACGCCTTCGACGACCACGTGCAGCGCGGGCTGGCCGAGCTGGCCCTGACCGCCGATGTGCCGCTCGAAGCGATCATGGAACGCCGAGATGAAGTCCTCGGGCAGGTCGAGGCCATCCACGACCGCTTCGTGTCGCGGCGGCTGGAAGAACTCAAGAAGAAGGCCAACGCCCGCGGCCGCGAGCTGAACGAGGCCCTCGACGAGCGCCTCACCCGCCAGGCCCAGCGGCCCGTGGCCGAGCAGACGCGCCCGCACACGGTCATCCCCCAGGTCGAGGACGCCGTCGGCTTCGCCGTGCTGGCCCTGCGCGATCGCACCCGCGTGCTCGAGGCCGTGGTGCTCGACCTCGACGGCCACCCGACCCAGGCCAAGGCACGGGTCGAACTGCCCGTGGTGCCCGGGCTCGACGCCGGGCACTCGCGCGATCGGCAGTATCCGTACCAGTCGATGACGGTGGCGGTCGATCGCACGAGCCTGCCCGGCCCGCTCCAGAAAGATGGCCAAGGCGACGGCTCGGTCAGCGTGACGGTCAAGGGCGCGCTCGACGCCATCGTGGGCACCGTGCGCGATCGGGTCTTCGCCGAAGACCCGCAGCGCCGCCAGGACTGGCTGGAACAGGAAGCCACGCCCGAGCAGCTCGCCATCGCCCGGACCGCGCGCGGCGAGGACCGCGGCCGCTACATGGAAGGCGACCACGTCGGCCACACCGGCGTGGAGGCCCAGATGGAGCACGCCCTGCGCGGGCTGCGCGGCCTGCGCGTGCGACGGCTGGACACCGGCGAGCAGACCGTCGTCGAGCGCACGCCCGGCCGCGACGTCACCCTCACGCTGGACGCCCGGCTCCAGGCCCGCATCGCGGCCGTCATGAGCCCCGAGGTGGGCCTGGCCGTGGCCCAGAAGTGGCACGGCGACCTGGAAACCCGCCGCGACGACGGCCAGCCGCTGGCCGGCGCGGCGGTGGTCATCGATATCGAAACCGGCGAGGTCCTGGCCCTCGTGTCCACGCCCACCGTCGACCCCGATGATCCCATCGGCAGCGCCACGAAGCCGGAACATGCCGCCGAGCACGACTGGAGCGATCCGAGATTCAACCGGGCCACGTCGGCGATCTATCCGCCCGGCTCGATCGCCAAGGCGCTCACGCTCACCTGGGCCGCCAGCCGGGGCGAGCAGAGCCTGCACGAACGGATCGAATGCACCGGGCACTTCCTGCCGGGGCGCGAGGACATCCTGCGCTGCTGGATTTATCGCCCGGTGTACAACATGATGACCCACAGCGCGCAGCTCGAACACCACCCCGACGAGGCCGAGGCGCTCATGGTCTCGTGCAATATTTACTTCTATACCCTCGGCAGCCGGCTGGGGCCCCCGCGGATGCTCGAGGCCTACCGGGCCTTCGGCGCGGGCGAGGCCCCCCTCGCCGCGGTGGGCAGCGTGCCGGGCATCCTTGGCCCCGCATCCAATACGTCCGGGGACGAACCCGCCCGCGGCCTGACCAACGTCGATGCGGCCATGATGGGCATCGGTCAGGGGCCAATCGCCTGGAGCCCGCTGCACGCGGCCGATGCCTACGCGACCCTCGCGCGCGGGGGCACGCGCCTGGGGCCCACGCTGGTGCGTGGCGGCCGGGTCACGCGCGAGGACATTGCGCTCGAGCCCAGCGCCGTCGAACGGGCCCTCGATGGGCTGCACCGCAGCGTCAACAACCGCCTGCGCGGCACGGGCAACCACACCACCATCGACGGCCGCCGCGTCGAGTACTTCAACGCCAGGGGCGTGGACGTATGGGGCAAGACCGGCACCGCCCAGGCCGTCGCCACGCTCACCAAGCAGTGGGAGGGCGGGCCCCAACAGGTCAAGACCCGCTACACGCACGCGTGGTTCGTGGGGCTGGTGGGGCCAGAGGGCGAAAAGCCCAGGTACGCCATCAGCGTGATGATGGAGTTCGCCGGCAGCGGCGGGCGCGTGAGCGCGCCCATTGCCAACCAGATCATCCACGCGCTCCAGGCCGAGGAGTATCTGCCCGGCGGTGGCACGAGTGGGGAGCTGTAGGCGATGCTCGACCGCGTGCACGGCTTCATGCTGGCCGAGGGCTCGGGCTCGCGCGCCAAGTGGGTGCTGCTCAACTTCGGCTGGCTGAGCTTCGTCGCCGCGCTGGGGCTGTCGTTGCTGGGCGTGTACGCCATCGACCTGGCGACCCGGCCCGAAGTCGCGGTTGGTGGAGGGGGGCTGAGCGGTACCGCGCACCGCCAGCT
>CAYGTM010000391.1:0-2741 GCA_964352795.1 uncultured Phycisphaera sp. | reverse complement strand
GCGTGCCTGATGGCCCGCAGCGTCGCGTCGACTTCGGTGGGGTGGTGCCCATAGTCGTCGTACACGCGCACGGCGCCACCCCGCACGGCGCGATCGCCCAGCACCTGGCAGCGTCGCTCGAGCCCGCTGAACGCGCCGAGCGAGCGCGCCACGATCGTCGGGTCTCCACCGGCCACGCACGCGAGCGCGAAGGCCATGCCCGCGTTCGCGGCGTTGTGCGCTCCCGGCAGGCGTTGCCGCCAGCGGCCCGCCGCGCCGCTCCGATGCCGAACGTCCATGTCGTGCGTGCGCTGGTCGTAGCGCACCACCCAGTCGGCCTGGGGGCTGAAACCGATGGTTTCGACTTGGGCATCGAGCCCCGCGGCCACCTCGCGCCGGTGCGCGCCGTCGTGGCCGATGATGAGCACCCCGCCCTCGCCCGCCGACGGCAGCGACCGCGCGAACTGGGCGAACGCCTCGACCACGGCGTCGAGCGTGCCGTAGATGTCCAGGTGGTCGGCCTCGACGTTGTTGATGCCCGCGATGGTGGGTTGCAGGTTGTGGAACGAGCGGTTGAACTCGCACGCCTCGGCCACGAGCAGCCCGGGCTCGCCATACCGCGGGCCCCTGGGGATGGTCGGCGAGCCCAGCCTCGAACCCACCCAGGGCCCGGGCTGGGCCAGCGCGCCGCGGGAGAGTTGGGGAGAGGCCGCGCCGGCGATGACCGTGGGGTCGAGCCCCGCGTCGACCATGGCCGCCCCGAGCATGGCCACCGTGGTGCTCTTGCCGTGGGTGCCGGCGACGGCCAGCCCGGTGTGCCCGCGCATCACCAGGCCCAATGCCTGCGGATAACTCAGCACGGCCAGCCCCAGCCGGGCGGCTTCGAGCATCGCCGGATGGTCCTTGGGCAAGGCCGCGCTGGCCACCAGCACGTCGGCACCCTTCGCGGCGTCGTGCCCATCGCCGATGGTCACGCTCAGGCCGGCGGCCACCAGCCGGTCCGTCACCGGGCTGCCCACCGAGTCGTATCCCAGCACCCGGGCACCGAGCGAGTCGAGCAGCCTGGCCAGGGCGCTCATGCCGCTGCCGCCCACGCCCAGCATGGCCAAAGCCTTGCCCTTCAGGTCGCTCACGCTGGCGGGTGTGGTGATGGTGGTCTCGCTGGGCACGAACAAGCGTATCGGAAGGTTGGCCGCCCGATCGTGAGCGTGTGACGGGGCTTCCAGAAATCACGCTCCACGCGGGCAAAGACGCGGTAGGATACCGGCGTGCTGCGTTTTCCCTCAGAGCTAGTGGCCAGTGTCCGCCCCGCCTACGAGCACAGGCGGGTTGTGGTGACTGGTGGGGCCGGGTTCATCGGCAGCCACCTCGTGGACGCCTTGGTCTCGCTGGGCGCCCACGTCCGGGTCATCGATGACCTGTCGAACTCGACGGCGTCGTATGTGGCCGATCTCGTGGAGCTCGAACCCGATCGGGTGGCGTTCGTGCATGGTTCGATCCTGGATCGCGGGGCCATGGCCGACGCCTTCTCGATGGAGCCCGGCGGCCGCAAGGCCAAGCAGTCCGATCGCGGGCCGGTGGTGTTCCACATGGCCGCCGTCGGTTCGGTGCCGCTATCCATCGAGCAGCCGGGCCGGGCCTGGGACGTCAACGCCACGGGCACGCTGCGTGTGCTCGAAGCCCTCCGGGCCGTCGGCGGCGGGCGGGTGGTGCAGTCCAGTTCCAGCTCGATCTACGGTGATCGCGGTGCCGACTCGGCCGAGCCCTGCCAGGAAGACATGCCCCCCAGCCCGCTCTCGCCCTACGCCGCCAGCAAGCTGGCCGGCGAGCAGTTGCTGGCCACCTGGGCCCGCTGCTACGGGCTCGAGAGCATCGCTCTGAGGTACTTCAACGTCTTCGGCCCGCGTCAACGGGCCGATTCGGCCTACGCCGCGGTCATCCCCGCATTCGCCGCCCGGATGCTCTCGGGCCAGCCCCCGATCATCTATGGGGACGGCCAGCAGACGCGGGACTTCACCTTCGTGGCCAACGTCGTGCAGGCCAACCTGCTGGCCGGGGCCACCAGCACGCTGCCCGACAACGCCATCGCCAATGTCGGCATGGGCCGGGCCACCAGCCTCAACCGCCTGGCCGAGCAGATGGCCGGGATCGTGGGTGAGCAGCACGGGACCGTTGACGCGCGCGATCTGGAACCCCATCACAAGCCTGCCCGCCAGGGCGAGGTCCGCCATTCGCTGGCCAGCATCGAGCGGGCCCGAGGCCTGCTGGGCTACGAGCCCTTCACGCCTCTGCGCGAGGGGCTGGCCGACACCATCCACTGGCATCGGGCCCAGATCGAGGCCGGCGCGTCGAGCGGCGGGCCATAGGTGGCCATTTCGGGACTTCTCCGGGATTTGCCGCTGGCGATGTATGAGTTGGCGCGCATGGCCATCATCGCCCGCTTCCGCCTGCGCGGGGCGTACTACTCCTGGCGCTGGCAGACGGCCTTCGGGCGCGGCGTGCCACCACGCGGTGAGCTCATCAGGGGCATGATCGAGTTCGGTGCCTGGGCCTATCGCGTACGGACGGGGCGCTGACCTTATGACCGATCCGAGCACCATCCGGCGCATCGTCACTCAGGACGCCCGCGCCTGGGGCCAGCTTGGCGTGGCTTGGGGCCTGCGGGCCAAGCCCACGAGCATCGCGGCCGGGGTCATCGCACCCGAGCCCGTGCATCCAAGGCCCGCCCCACGACAACAGGAGCCGGTGCCCATGCGCCCACC
>CAYGTM010000390.1:0-2748 GCA_964352795.1 uncultured Phycisphaera sp. | reverse complement strand
GTTCGAGGACAGCTTCGCGGGGGTCGGGCGCAAGATCGATGATGCGCTCAACGCGGGGAGTGAGGCCAAGCGGCGGCTGCACAACCGCGTGGCCACGGGAGGGCTGTTCGAGCGATTCCGGCGCGGGCCGAGCGGCCCGAGCCTGAAGGAGCGCTGGGGCGAGCGCGTGGTGGCGTGGCGCGAGGGGTTCGAGGGCGGGCACATCAGCCCCAAACTCGTGCTCGGGGCGTTCGGGGCCGGCGCGGCGTTGGTCCTCGTCGTGGTGCTGGTGCTGGTGTTCGGCTTCGGGATGTTCCGCGGCACGGGGCTGACGCGGGGCGACCTGGAACGCGATGCACAACTGCGGGCGGCGGCCGAGCGGGCCAGGGCCGAGCAGGAGGGCGCGCTCAACCCCGCGGCGATGTTGCAGCGTCAGGAACGCGACCGTGCGGCGGAAACCCCAGCGGACAAGGCACGGCAGGGCGGGTAGGGCCACGCGGGCTCGTACAATACCGCGTGGTCGACGAACCAGTGCAACCTGAAAACACGCGAGAGGATCGGGCCGAGCGCTTGACGCGCCTGCTCAAGCGGGCGCGGTCGCTCCCGGGCGTGCCGGGCGTGTACCTGATGAAGGACGCCAGCGACGTGGTGGTGTATGTGGGCAAGGCTCGGAAGTTGCCCGATCGGGTGGCGAGCTACTTCGTGCCCAGCGCCGACCTGGGGCCGGCCAAGAGCCCGATGCTGGACGTGGTGACGGACATCGACTTCATCGAGTGCGAGACCGAGTTCGAGGCGCTGCTCACCGAGAACCGGCTCATCAAGGACATCCGCCCGCGCTTCAACGTGCGGCTGACCGACGACAAGACCTTCCCGTACCTGGTCATCACGCAACGCGAGGACTTCCCGCGCGTGTTCGTGACGCGCAACCCCGGCGGCGTGCGGCCCGACGGCACGACGCCCGAGTATTTCAAGGGAGCCAAGGTGTTCGGCCCGTTCGTGAACGCGGGCGCGCTGCGCGAGGCGGTGCAAGTGGCCCAGCGGGTGTTCAAGTTCCGCGATTGCAAACTGGACATCGTGGACGGCGATCCGAAGAACAACTATTTCCGGCCCTGCCTGCTCTACAGCATCGGCCAATGCACCGCTCCGTGCGCGGGCAAGGTTTCGCTGACGGCCTACGGCGAGCAGGTCGACCGCTTCGTGCGGTTCATGGGCAGCAAGCGCAGCCGGATGCTCGTCGAGCTGCGGCGGGAGATGGAAGAGGCAAGCAAGGCCCTCGAGTTCGAGCGGGCGGCCGAGCTGCGCGACCAGATCACGGCGATCGAGAAGCTCGAGGAGCGCTCGAACCGGCGCGACGGCTGGCAGCCCGAGACCGAGATCGGCTATGTCGAGCCCGAGAAGGGGCTTCGCAGCCTCCAGAAGACGCTGGGCCTCGACGAGCCGCCGCGCGTGGTCGAGGGCTTCGACATCGCGCACCTGGGCGGCAACGAAACCGTGGCCAGCAAGGTGTGTTTTGTCGACGGCCGCCCGTTCAAGAGCGAGTACCGGCGGTACAAGATCAAGGGATCGGGCAACGACGATTACGCCTCGATCCGCGAGGTGATCTCGCGCCGGTACCGCGAGGCTGGCGCGGGGCAGGAGTTGTACCCCGACGTGATCCTGATCGACGGCGGGCTGGGCCAGTTGCACGCGGCGATGGAAGCCCTGCGCGACATGGACATCCCAGCGCCGATGGTGATCTCGCTGGCCAAGAAGGAAGAACTCATCCACGTCCAGGAACGCAGCGAACCAATCCGGCTGGGGCGTGAGAACTTCGGCCTGCGATTATGCCAACAGGTGCGCGACGAGGCCCATCGCTTCGCGCGACATTACCACCATGTGCTGCGAAGGAAGAAGGTGGTTGGGGAGTAAAGACGTGCTTCCCTAGGCGGCCATGAAAAACCCCTCGCGCGAGCGAGGGGTTCGTTGTTGGAGTTGTGCAGCCCGCTGTGATCAGGCGTAATCAGGTCGATTCGGCTCCGGCCGAAACCGGATGGTCGCCTTCCTTGTTGCCCTCGTGATCGGGCTTGGGCGGCTCGGGCAGGCTCTCGGTGGTGAAGTAGAGGTTCTCGTCCTCGCCCTTGCGGGTCACCTTCACCAGCGTACGGCCGTTGATCTCGCCCGACAGCAGCATCTCGCTGAGCGGGTCTTCGATGTACTGGCCAATCGCGCGGCGGAGCGGGCGAGCGCCGAAGTCCGGGCTGTACCCCTTGTCGATGAGGTAGTCCTTGGCCGGCTGGTCGAGCTCCATGGTAATGTGCTGGACGCGCAACCGGTCGCTTACCTTCTTGACCTCGTACTCGATGATGGACACGAGGTCGTCGCGCGTGAGCGGGCGGAACACGATGGTGTCGTCAAGGCGATTGATGAACTCGGGGCGGAAGAACCGCTCGATCTCCTTCATCAGGATGCCCTTGATGTTGTCGTAGTCCACGTCGGCGGTGCGCTTCTGGAAGCCGAACCCGCCGCCGCCCTTGATCAGGTCGGCACCGATGTTGCTGGTCATGATCATGATGGTGTTGCGGAAGTCGACGTTGCGGCCGAACGAGTCGGTCAGGCGTCCTTCCTCCATGATCTGGAGCAGCATGTTGAACACGTCGGGGTGGGCCTTTTCCACCTCGTCGAGCAGCACGCCGCTGTAGGGGCGCCGGCGGATGCGCTCGGTGAGCTGGAGGCCCTCTTCGTATCCGAGGTTGCGCGGAGGCGCGGCGCGGCGGCGGCGGCCGAGGGGCG
>CAYGTM010000389.1:0-2754 GCA_964352795.1 uncultured Phycisphaera sp. | reverse complement strand
TTGCCACCCAGCGACCACCCCAGCACGCCCGCCCGGGGCCCCAGCGCGGGCCCCGAGATCACCCTCAGCGGCCCGGATATCACCGACCTCGAAATCGATGCGGTGGTCCGCGTCCTGCGATCGGGCCGCCTGAGCATCGGGCCCATGCAGGAGGCCTTCGAGGCTCTGGTCAGCGACGCGGCCGGCTGCGACCACGGCGTGGCGGTCAACTCGGGCACCAGCGGCCTGCACCTGGCGCTGCTGGCGCTGGGCATCGGCCCGGGCGACGAGGTCATCACCACACCCTTCTCGTTCGTGGCGTCGGCCAACGCCATCCTTTATGTGGGTGCCACCCCGGTGTTCGTGGACATCTGCCCGCGAAGCCTGAACATGGATCCCGACAAAGTCGAGGCGGCCATCACCGGGCGCACCAAGGCCATCCTGGCCGTCGAGGCCCTGGGCAACCCCACCCACATGGATCGCTACGCGGCCATCGCCAACAAGCACGAGATCCACCTCATCGAAGATTGTTGCGAGGCCCTAGGCACGACCTATAACGGTCGAAAATGCGGCAGTTTCGGGCGCGTGGGCGTGTTCGGGTTCTACCCGAATAAGCAGATCACCACGGGCGAGGGCGGGATGATCGTCACCGACGACGAGCACCTGGCCAACCTTTGCCGGAGCCTGCGCAACCAGGGCCGCCCCATGCCCAGCGAACTTGAGATGGAAGGCTCATCTGGGCTTGGCCTGTGGCTGGCCCACGAGCGGCTGGGGTACAACTTCCGCCTGAGCGAGATCGCCTGCGCCCTGGGTGTTGCCCAGATGCGCCGGCTCGACCGCATCATCGAGGCCCGCCGCCGCGTGGCCAACGAGTACCTCGACCGCCTCATGGGCATCTCGGGCATCATCTTGCCGACCATCGAGAGCGGCACGAGCATGAGCTGGTTCGTGTTCACCGTGCGGCTGGAGCGTGGCTACACGGGGCAGGAGCGCGACCGGATCATCCAGGGCTTGCGCAACCACGACGTGGGCTGCGCCCCGTACTTCCCATGTATTCATCTGATGCCCGAATACGTCCGCCGCTTCGGTTACGAGCCCGGCTCGTTCCCCATCGCCGAAAGCGTGTCGGATCGCACGATCGCGCTGCCGTTCCATACGGGGCTGACTGCTAGGGACATCGACCTGGTGGCGCAGACGCTGAGCTTGATGCTTTCGCGGGAGAATCTGGCGCGGGGGTAGTAGGGTTCAGGGATTGACACTAGGGTTATGGAAGGGTATTCTCGCGGTGGAACACTTGCTGCGGGACGGAGATGGGCATGGCTTCGAGCGTCGCAACGAGTTCCAGCCGCTCGAAGGTATGGACGCCCGCCAAGGGTGTTCAGCTAGTACACGATGATTGCCTTCATTGGCTGGCGGGGCAGGTCGAGAACAGCATCCACGCGATCGTGACCGACCCTCCGTACGGCGTGAAGGAGTACGAGCCAGATCAGTTGGCCAAGCTCCGTTCCGGCCAAGGCGGCGTGTGGCGGATTCCACCGAGTTTCGACGGGAGCAATCGGTCACCCTTGCCGAGATTCACGGCTCTGGATGAGCGAGAGCGGGCAGCGCTGTACGATTTCTTTCGGACCTGGGCCCAGTTGGTCGAGAAGGCGCTGCGGCCCGGCGGGCATGTGTTTCTTGCGACAAACTCGTTTGTCGCCCAACTCTGCTATTCGGCCGTGGTGAGCGGCGGGTTGGAGTTCCGAGGGCAGGTGGTGCGGCTCGTGCGGACACTTCGCGGCGGGGACAGGCCCAAGGGGTCCGAAGGAGAGTTTCCGGAAGTTTCCTCGATGCCCCGGGGTGCTTTCGAGCCGTGGGGGATTTTCAGGAAGCCGCTGCCCAAGCACATGACCGTCGCGGAGTGCTTACGAGAGCATGAGACCGGTGGCATTCGCCGGTATGCGGGCGAGAAGCCATTTGAGGATGTGATTGCGAGTGAACGAACCTCACGCGCTGAGCGGGCCATTGCTGACCACCCCAGCCTGAAGCCCCAATCAATCTTGCGGAGATTGGTGTATGTATCGTTGCCACTCGGCGCGGGTGTCGTGGTCGATCCATTTGCTGGTTCAGGATCAACGCTTGCGGCGGCGGCTGCGGTCGGCTATAAGGCGATTGGTATTGAGCGCAGTGATGAGTATGTGGCTCTGGCCAGAAACGCCATTCCACGCCTGGCCAGATTGGAGATCCCTGAGGTCGACCCGCTGGTGGGCGGGCCGGCGGCGGGCCTTCTTTACTGAATGCTCTCGACGGAATCGCGATAGATCCAGTTTGCTTCCATCTTATCAAATCCGGATCGCATCACCGAAGAGGTGATGGTTCGACGAGAGGTTTCTGAACGGCCGGAGTACTTCCAGTCTTTCATTTCAAGCTGGGCACCGACGACTTTTCGAAATCGGAACGGCCTGGGGGGTAAGCCTTTGGCAACATCGTTCGTGGAGTTCGCGTCGAAGACGAACACCATGAGCCAGCATGCTTCGGGGTTGTGCCCCTGCCACCCTTTGTCGTAGCGAGAACTCTTGACCTCGATGCCGACGGTCGAGTATTGGACTTGGTTGCCCTCGAACGTCTTCGCGGGGATGAGATCCGGGGTGGCCGTTGTGAAACAGGTTCTTGACCATGCTCGGACAGAACTTTGGGATCGCCGTGATCAGGTACTCGCCGACCATGCTGCTGAAGTTGGCCGGCATCAGCATGGATTCGAGGCGTGGAGTTCCCCGCGAGCCGAGTTGCTGATTG
>CAYGTM010000388.1:0-2760 GCA_964352795.1 uncultured Phycisphaera sp. | reverse complement strand
GCGTGGCGGCTGAGGCTCATGGCTCGCCCGACGGCCGACAGCGGCAGCCCGCCGCCGACGTGCAGACGAACGGCGTGCCACTGGTGGTCGTCGAGTTGGGTCTGGAATCGGGCGAGCATGGCTTGCAGGCGCTCGTCGTGCTCGCGCTCGTCGGTGGCGTGACGCGGCACGGCCTCACGCTTCGCACGCGCGGCGTCGGCGCGGATGCGGTCGATGGCGCTGCTGGCGATGGCCGTGCGCAGCCACGCGCGGCACGCGGCCCACGAGTCCATCGTCGGCAGCTTGCGAGCGGCGCGCAGGTAGGCGTCCTGCACGGCGTCGAGGCAGAACGATTCGTCGCGGCCGGTGAGGCGGTGGGCGTCGGCCAGCGCGTTATCGAAGGTTGCTTCGTAGAACACGGCGAAGGCCTCCTGGTCTCCCCTGGCCATGCGCGTGGTGATGGCCCGGGCGTCGGGGAGATTCGCGCCCGGGCCGGTCACTTTCGCTCTAAGGGCCTCGGGCGGCACGATGGGGGCTCAGCCACGTCCGCCTTCGCCGCCGGGGTTGTCATCCCGTCGTTGCTGTGCCAGTTCGTTGCGGGCCACGCGAAGATCCGACTCGAGTGTGTCGATCTGCTGCTGCATCCACACTCCTTCTTTAGCGCGTTGCTGCTTCTCAAGCGTGAGTGCTTGTTGTAACTCGCGGATTGTTGCTTGGAGCACTTGGAACTGGCCGCGAGTCTCGGTAACCAGGTTCACGGCACGCTCGGCCTCTTCGGGTGTGTCCACGCCCAGCTTCTCGAGGAACCGATCGAACTGGTTCTTCTGGTCGGCGCGTTGGCGATCACGGGATGAATCTCTGAGCCTACGCATCGTCATCTCAATCACGCTGGCCTGCGCCTCGGTCACGCGAGCAAAGAGCAACCCCGTGCCCTCGTGGTACGCCAGCTTGACCTCGTCCCCTTCCTCCATCGCCAGGGCCGCCTGGAGCGCGCTGAGGACGTCGTCGGCGGCCATCGCGCCGCTGCCGGTGATGAGTTCGGTGATGGAGTGGACTGCGGTGGAGCGCTGAGGTCGATGGGCTTCGTAGCCGGGACGGAACTGCGGTGGCGACACATCGCGGGGATGGATGGTGTATACCGATGAGGCATCGCCGTCGATACGGGTCACCGTCCATGTAAAGACACGGCCATCGTCGAAGCGGGTTACGGTGCGTGACTCCGGCTCGCACGCGCTGCGCAGGGCGGTGAAGACATCGACATCACGCAGGCTCATGGGCGGCACGGCAAGATCGGCGGCCCGATCGTCATAGACGATGTTCACCGGCCGATCGCTCGCAGCCTTGCGCAGGGCCTTGGCAAACTCGTCCACAGTTCCGCCGGGAAACTCGAGAGTGTCGATCCGAGGATCGTCAGTGCCCCAGCGAGTCGGCTGGTCTGCAAGGGGCTCGGTCTGGGCAAGCGATGGGGCGCTCAGGGCGATGAAGGTCAAGGCCACCGCGGTGGCTTTCAGAGCGGTCGTGATTCGCATGATGTTCTCCTTACGGGTCGGGGTGCTCACCCTATCAGACGGAGCCAAAGGCCCCGCGCGGCGCGGGCCAGACAGATTTTCTGGCTGAACCCGCTACCATCAACCTCACAACCTCCGGCCGTCCTTGCCCGGAGGGTCCGCGTGCTCGCGCACGCGGCTCAGAAAGAGGGTCCGCGTGTTCACGCACGCGGCTCGGAAAGAGCCTCTCGCCAGAATCATTTACCATTCGGAGCCCCCATGCACTTTGACGCCCACCAGCCGGTCATCGACGACCTCGAGGCGCGGATCTTGACCATCCGCGACTCTCTTTAACTACGACATCAAGCACGAGAAGCTCGCCGAACTCGAAGCGAAGATGGGCCAGACCGACTTCTGGGATGATCCCGATGCCGCCAAGAAGGTGGTGGGCCAGCTGAAGGTCATCAAGGCCCAACTCACGCCACTCGACAAGGTTGTCGAAGCCTTCGAGGAAGCGCATGTCGCCTACGAGATGGCCCGCGAGGGCAACGACAAGGAACTGCTGGCCGAGGCCGACCAGGCGCTGTTCGATCTCCAGGAATCGATGGACAAGGTCGAGATGCAGAGCCTGCTGAGCGGCAAGCACGACCACCGCAATGCGTACTTCACCATCCACGCCGGCGACGGCGGCACCGAGGCCAACGACTGGGCCGAGATGCTCTTTCGCATGTACCTCTATTACTTCGAGAACATGGGCTTCAAGGTCGAGGAGGTCTCCAAGGGCTTTGGCGTCGAGACCGGCATCGACCACATCACCCTGCACATCAAGGGGCCGTACGCCTTCGGCTATCTCAACTGCGAGCGCGGGACGCATCGGCTCGCGCGCGTGAGCCCGTTCAACGCGCAAGGCAAGCGGCAGACCAGCTTCGCCACCGTCGACGTGACGCCCGAGTTCGAGGACATGGACGTGCAGATCCCCGAGAAGGACCTGGAAATCACGTTCTTTGCGCGCTCGAGCGGACCGGGCGGGCAGAACGTGAACAAGGTGGCCAGCGCCTGCCGCATCGTGCATAAGCCCACGGGCATCATGTACGTCGCCAGCAGCCACCGCGAGCAGCCCCAGAACAAGAACCAGGCGATGACGCTCTTGCTGGCCAAACTCGAACAGATCGAGGAGGAAAAGCGCAGCGCCGAGATCAAGGCCGCCGCCGGCGGCGACCTCAACCGAGGCTGGGGTACGCAGATCCGCAGCTATGTGCTCTACGACAACCGGGTCAAGGACCACCGAACCAAT
>CAYGTM010000387.1:0-2767 GCA_964352795.1 uncultured Phycisphaera sp. | reverse complement strand
CCGCCCGCAGGCGCCGCCCCCCCCCCCCCCCCCCCCCCCGCCCCCCGCGCCCCCCCCCAGCCACAGCCTCTCGGGCCCGCCCGCGGCCATCGCGAGCAGCGTGTACGGCGACGATCTCGATGTCCTGCGCACCATCGCCAAGGAGATCGAGGCCGCCCTCAAGCCGCTGCCGGGCGCGCGCGACGTCGCGGCCAACCGCGAGGTCATGATCCAGTCGCTGCCCGTGGAGTACCAGCCCGCCGAACTCGCGGCGTACGGGCTGACGCCCCGGGCCGCCGCCGAGCAGGTCCGCAACGCCATCTTCGGCGTCCAGGTCGCCGAGGTGAACGAGGGCGTGCGTCGATACGCCCTGGTGGTGCGCCTCGAGGACGAGCAGCGCCACACCGTGGGCGACCTGAAGAACCTCGTCCTGCGCGGCATGGGCGGCGCCCTCGTCCGCCTCGACGAGGTCGCCGTCATCGGCCCCGAGATGGCCTCGAACCTCATCGCCCGCGAGAACGCCCAGCGCAAGGCCGTCGTCTCGCTGAACGTCGCCAGGAGCTCGAACCTGGGCCACCTGGTCGAACAGGTGCGCGAGCGCGTCGACCCGATCGTGCAACGCCACGGCTACACGGTCAAGTACGGCGGCCAGTTCGAGGCCCAGCAGTCCGCCAGCCGCACGATCGCCCTGTTCAGCGGCGTGGTCGTGCTCATCATGGTGCTGCTCCTGAACCTGGCCATCGGCTCGCTCCGCGTCTCGCTGCTGGTGCTGGTGAACCTGCCGCTGGCGCTGATCGGCGGCATCCTGGCGATCTTCATCACCGAGTCGCCCAACGTGTTCACCAACGCGGCGGCCCTGTTCGGCGCGGGGACCTATACCGCCCCGGTCATCTCCATCGCCAGCCTGGTGGGCTTCATCACGCTGTTCGGCATCGCCGTGCGCAACGGCATCCTGCTGGTCAACCACTACAAGCACCTGATGGCCGAGGAGGGCGTGCCGATGTACGAGGCCATCGTGCAGGGCTCGATGGAACGGCTCGTGCCGATCCTCATGACCGCCCTCACGGCCGCCCTCGCCCTGATCCCGATCATCTTGAAGGGCGACAAACCGGGCAACGAGATCCTGGCCCCGCTGTCGGTCGTTATCCTCGGTGGCCTGCTGACCTCGACATTCCTGAACCTGGTGGTGGTGCCTGCGGGGTACGCCGCCATCCATCGCTTGAAGGCCGAGCCACGCAAACGGGCGAGAAAGCTCCGGCCGCGCCGTACCATGAACCCAAGGAGATCCACGCCATGAAAAACAGTACCGTGACCTGTGCCTCGCTCCTGGTGGCCCTGGGCCTGACGCTCTGCGGCTGCGGCGAGACCGGCGGCGATGCCACTTCCGGAACCGGCGCGAGTGGCGGGGGCGACTCGCACACCCACGCCGACGGCTCGACGAACGATGATCATGCGGACGACCATGTTGATGGCCACGCGGACGATCATGCCGACCACGATGACCATGACCACGACTACGAAGTGGCCCTCGACCCGGCGACCATTGGCGACATGACGCTCGAACTCGCCCAGGGCCACGGTGCCGTCGAGGCCGGGAAGGAAAGCCACCTCGTCGTCAAGCTGCCGTATAACGACGACGGCGCCACCGTCGTGCGAGCGTGGATCGGCACAGCGGACCGCACGCTGTCGTTCGTTGGCAAGGGTGAGTACGCCCCGTCGCACGACAACTACGACATCCACGCGATGGTGCCCGATCCGTTGCCCGAGAACACCATGTGGTGGATCGAGATCGAGAAGCCCGATGGGACGAAGGTCGTCGGCTCGGCCAGGCCGATTGTGGAGTGAGTCCGGGCCGCACATGGACACACTCCGCCGGGCCGACCTGATATGTGAACAGGGGTGCGACCAATAGAGCCGGAACGCCGCCAGCGTCTCGGTCTCGGTCCAGTTGGTTCCCCTGCCATACGCCCAGGCTACGTTCGCGGCTTGGCCAGCGGAAGGGAAGGGCCCACCGCGTTATCGCGGGGTCGTTCAGCCCGGCCGTTGGACAGATAGAAGAAGGTCCGGCGGCTCACGCCACCGGCTCGGACGGAGGGCCCAGAGCCCCCCACGGAGTGGCCCCCGAACGGGGGATGCGGACCATCTCGGACCGATCCTTCACCCGCCCCGCAGAACAATATGACATCCAGAAATCCGCCTCCCACCACGCTTTTCTCGAAATCTCACGAAAAACTGGCCCGCCCGCCAGATGAAATCCTCAAGCCGCCCCGCGTGGCACGCGATACCAGGTTCCGACAGTCGCAACGGCCCCGCCGGGGCACGGCGAGCGGCGGGCGTCCCACGGGGGACACATGGCCCAACGCAGCCGGACGGCGAGGCCCGTGCGAATCGAGTTTCGTTCTTTCGTCCAGCGGACAAGTCCGGGTGCTCGCACAACGCACCCGCGCCGCGCACACGAGAGGAGGCCCACGATGGCCGATCGCAGACCTCGCACCGAGCAGTCGTACATCGCCTGGGCCCGGGCCCGCGTCAACCAGTGGCTGGGCAACCAGGGCGTGCCGCCGGATATCGGCCTCACGACCGGACAGGTCGCCGCCGCCGATGCGCTGGTGACCGACCTGGAAAACAAGTTCACCGACATGGTCAACAAGCGCACCGCCGCGGAAACGGCCACGGGCGTGAAGGACACCATCCTGACCGACACGGAATCGTACATGGCCGGCATGGGGGACCTCATCGACGGCTTCGCCCAGAGCACCGGCAACCCCGAGGTGTCCGCCCTGGCGGG
>CAYGTM010000386.1:0-2770 GCA_964352795.1 uncultured Phycisphaera sp. | reverse complement strand
GGGCGTAGCCCTCCAGCGGCTCGGGGGCCGGGTCGATGTCCAGCGTGACGGTGTCGCCCACGCGCACGTCGCCCAGGGTCTTGATGGCGGCGATGAGGTAGCCCGTCTCGCCGGCTACGAGCCTGCCGGTCTTGGTCTGCTTGGGCGTGTACTTGCCCAGTTCGGTGATGGAGAACGTCCGCCCCAGGCCCATCATGCGGATCTTGTCGCCCATCTTGAGCGCGCCGTCGAACATCCGGATGTACACGATCACGCCGCGGTAGTCGTCGTACACCGCGTCGAAGATGAGCGCCCGCGTCTGCTTCATCACGGGCGGCTTGGGCGGGGGCAGGCGGTCGCAGATGGCGTCGAGCAACTCGGGGATGCCAAAGCCGGTCTTGGCGCTGACGCGCAGGCAGTCCTCGGCCGGAAAGCCCAGGGCCTGCTCGACTTCCATGGCGATTTCGTCCGGACGCGCCCCGGGGAGATCGATCTTGTTGAGCACCGGGACGATCTCGAGGTCCTGGGCCACGGCCAGGTAGGCGTTGACGATGGTCTGGGCCTCCACGCCCTGGCTGGCGTCGACCACCAGGATGGCACCCTCGCACGCCTTGAGGGCCCGGCTGACCTCGTAGCCGAAGTCGACGTGGCCGGGCGTGTCGATGAAGTTGAGCATGAAGGGCTTGCCGTTGTGCATGTGCATCACGGTGACGGCCGAGGCCTTGATGGTGATGCCCCGCTCGCGTTCGAGGTCCATGTCGTCGAGGGTCTGGGCCCGGGCCTCGCGCTCGCTGACGGCGTTGGTGGCTTGCAGCAGCCGGTCGGCCAGGGTGCTCTTGCCGTGGTCGATGTGGGCGATGATGGAGAAGTTGCGGATCTCGGGGTCCATAAAGGAGGGGGCCCTTGGGGTGATCTGACGGTTTCGATGAACTCGGGTTGGATCACCCGGCGGGCATTGTAGTTCGTCTGCTGGTGGGGCCTTGGTTTTGGGAGCCGGTAGGGACGAGGCCCCTGTTTGCGGTTGCCGGCTTGCTTTGGGCCGGTTGGGTGGAAGGATCGTCGGTGAGCCCCCCGTTGCCGAGCCCAGCCGTCGTGACGCCCTTGAAGAGAGCGTCGCGGTCGGTGGCGATGCGGGTGCTGTTCAGTTTCCTGCCCGAATCGGTGCCGCCGATGGCCCGGAGCAACTACCGGCGCGAGGCGCTGGCGGCGTTGTTCCTCCCTTTTGCCCTGGCCGCCACCGAGGGGGCCATCATCAGCGTGCTGGTGCGCGTGGCGTACGAGGGAAGGGTCGATGCCGTCCTGCTGAACCTGGCCGTGGGCGTGCTGGCGGCGGCGCCGGCCATGGCCAACATCACCAGCTTTGTGTGGGTCAAGCTCAGCAACGGTGCCAAGAAGATTCCCTTCATCAATGGCCTCCAGATCGCGGTGGTCGCGCTCGTGCTGGCCATCGCCGCCTGCCCCAGGACGGGTGCCGGGCTCATTGTCACGACCGCCGCCGTGGTGCTGGGGCGGGTCGCGTGGAGTGGGCTGGTGACGTTGCGATCCACCGTGTGGCGGTACAACTACCCCCGCGACGTTCGGGCCCGCATCACCGGCAAGATCACCACCATCCAGGTCTTGATGATGGCGTTTCTGGGCATCGGGCTTGGCCAAGCCATGGACTTGGACGACAGGGCATTCCGCGTGCTGCTGCCCGTGGGAGCCGCGTTGGCGCTCATCGGCGTGTGGCACTACTCCCGCATCCGCGTTCGGCACGAATGGGCCCTGCTGGCCAGCGAGAAGAAGGCCGACTCGGCGCGATCGGCGAGCCTCAATCCCTGGGCCATGGTGGTCACCTTGCGCCAAGACCCGGCCTTCGCACGATTCATGGCCGCCCAGTTCCTGCTCGGCATGGGCAACATGATGGCCCTCGCACCAGTAGTGCTCATCGTGCGCGAGCAGTTCGGGTTTGGCTATCTTGCAAGTATCGTCGTGGTGAACTCCATTCCGATGGGGCTCATGCCGCTGTTCATCCCCATGTGGGCCCGGCTGATCGACAAGTCGCACATTATCCGGTTTCGCATCATCCACTGCTGGGCGTTCATCACCAACTTGTCGCTCATGCTGGTGGGCATCACCTTCGACCAGACGTGGCTCATCGTGCTGGGTGCCATCGCCAAGGGGGCGGCCTTCGGCGGCGGTGTATTGGCCTGGAATCTAGGCCATCTCGACTACGCGCCGCGCGGTAAGGAAACCCTGTACATGGGTGTCCACGTCACGCTCACCGGTGTGCGTGGCGCGCTCGCCCCGATGCTTGGCGTTTCGGTGTACACCCTGGCCGCCACCAGCGGGTTTGCCTTGAATCCCGGAACGTGGACGTACGCCATGTGTCTGGTCGTGACGTTGTGTGGCACGGCGGCGTTCTTCGTGCTGTCCAAAGATCCAGAGTTGCACGAGCGGCTGCGCAGCGAGCCCCTGGAGGCCGCCCCGCCCAGCCGGAGCGTGCCGTGATTGTGAGGAGAGGCCATGGGCGCAGGTTCCGTTGAGTTACCGATCGATCTCCGCAGCGACACCGTCACTCGGCCCACCGACGCCATGCGCGAGGCCATGGCCCGGGCCAAGGTGGGCGACGACGTGCAGGAGGGCGACCCCACCGTGCGTGCGCTCGAATCGCGCGTGGCCGACATGCTGGGCAAGGAGGCCGCCCTTTTCGTCCCCAGCGGCACGATGGCCAACCTGCTGGCCATCAAGGCCCAGACCCAGCCGGGCGACGAGATCGTCACCCACGAGCAATCCCACATCTATCACTGGG
>CAYGTM010000385.1:494-2781 GCA_964352795.1 uncultured Phycisphaera sp. | reverse complement strand
ATCAACAGCCAGAACAATCTCCTTTTCTGGGCTCTTGGTTTAGCCATTGGCGGGCTGCTGGCCTCGGGCTTCGTCAGCGGAACGTCCTTGATGGGCGTGGCCATCGAGCGCGAGCCGGTGCCCGAGGCCCAGGTTGGTCGGCCGTTCGCCCTGCGCTACCGCGTGCGGAACCGCAGCCGCTTCATGCCCGCGTACGCGCTGCTCATCGAGGAACTGCCCGCCAAGGGCGTCGATCGCAAGGACTGGCCGCTGGTGGGCCGCCCCGTGGCCAGCCTGGGCCGCGTCCCGCCGCGAAAGACCGTTCGGTGCGAGACGAGCGCGCTCGTCGAACGGCGCGGGCCCTTCGAGCTCGCCCGCGTGCGCGTGAGCACCACCTTCCCCTTCGGCGTGGCGCGCAAGAGCGTGACCTTCGACCTGACCCAGCCCGCCTTGGCCACGCCCGTGGTGCATCGCCTGCGCAGCGACGTGGTGGAGGCCATCCTCGAACCCGCCCACGACGGGACCGAGGCCATCGCCAGCCCGGGCGCGGGGGAGGACTTCTTCGGCGTGCGCGAGTATCGCATGGGCGATCGCCTGCGCGACGTGAGCTGGCGGCTCTCGGCCAGGAGCGAGACGCTGGTGGTGACCCAACGCTCGGCCCGGGCCCCGCGCCGGCTCGTGCTGCACCTCGATCTGGATCCAACGCTGGCCGAGCAGCGCGATGCCCGCGCGGAACAACTACTGAGCCTGGCCGCATCGCTCATCGTGGAAGCGGGCCGTCGGGCCATCGCGGTCAGCCTGGCCGTCCCGCACATCGGGATATCCAGCGGATCGGTGACCACCCCGGCCGGGCGGGCCGTGCTGCTGCGACGGCTTGGCGCCTACGGGTTTTCAGGGGCTGCCTCGAGCTCGTATCCCTCCAAGCCCAAGGCTCGCTTCGGCGCGGTGGTCTTGACCCTGACGCGCGGGCCCACGGGCGGGGGCGTCCACACCCTGAGCGGCGATGACCTCGCGCGATTGCGGGCCGAACCAACCAAGGCCGAACCAACCAAGGGCGAACCGGCCAAGGACCAGCCGCGAACCAGATCATAAGAATGACCCTGGATTCGAGAATCGCGTGACCCCATGACCCTGCAACGTTCGCTGCGACTGGCCCTGATCTGGACGGCCCTGATGGCCATCGTCATCTATGCCATCGCCGCCGAGTCGCTCGTGGTGGCGGTGCTGGGCGTGCCCAGCGCGTGGGCGTGCTGGTGGGCGGCAAACCAGCCTTGGGCGCCCAGCGTGCCGCGGCTGCTCATCAACGCCGTGCTGCTGATCGTCGTGGCGTTGGGGTTGGGGTTGGCGTCGCTGGACGGCGAGTTCAACGTCGAGCGCATCGCCGAGATGCTGGCCTCGCTGCTGGTGATCAAGCTGTTCGACCGCCGCAATGCGCGCGACGCGGCCGAGGTGCTGGCGCTCAGCGTGTTCCTGGTCTTCGGGGCCATCCTGACGAGCCTGAAGCTGTCGGTGGGCGTGTTCCTGCTGGTGTTCTGCCCGCTGCTGGTATGGGCGGCGTTGGTGCAGCAGGTGGTCGCTACCGACGAGCGCGTGGAGGTGTACCAGGACCAGATCGGCGCGGCCCGGCTCCGCGCCAGGCCGGGTGGGGCCATGTCTCGCGGCCTGCGGCGCATGACCGGGGCCCTGACCCTTTCGGCCTCGCTCATCGCCGCGGCGGTGTTCGTGCTGGTGCCGCGCGGGCTCGCGCCAAGCTTCCTGGGCGACCTGGGCGGCGGGCGCGGCTCGGTGACAGGGTTTACCGATACGGTCGAACTCGGGCGGGCCGGGCTCATTTCCGAGAGCCAGGAGAAGGTACTGGACCTGCGCGTGACCGACGGCGACCCGACCAACCCGGGCAACATGGGCGGGGCCGGCCGGGTGTATTACCTGCGCGGCGGCGTGCTCGATGCGTACGAGAACGGGCGTTGGACGCGCCTTCGCCGCCGTGCGGGCGATTATGCGCGCTTGGAGACTGACTATCTCCAGCGCGTCCAGACCGGCACCATCCAGACCCGCGCCGTGATCGCTCAGGAAATCTCCCTGCGCGATCCGCCGAACCAGGGGTCGATGATGTTCGCCATCCAGGAGCCGTTCCTGTGGGAGTTCGCCGAACCGTTGGAGTTCGTGAGCGACAACCGCCTGGGCACGCTGCGGCTCGAAGAAAACGCCAAGACGCAGAACTACGTCGTGTATTCGGGCCTGCCCGGAGCCCGGCCGATGGGCGACGAGGTGCCTGCGGCGATCGATCCCGAGTGGCTGATCGATTTTC
>CAYGTM010000385.1:0-484 GCA_964352795.1 uncultured Phycisphaera sp. | reverse complement strand
CTGACAGGGTTCGAGAACTGACGGCCCAACTTCTCGAGGCCGACGGCCTGAGTGGCGAGCGCGTGCCCCGTTCGCCCAGCGAGATCGCCGGCGCGACGCGTGCGATCCGCGAGCATCTCCAGGGGTTCACCTACACGCTCGACATCCTGCGGGCCCAGGGTGATCCCATCGAATGGTTCCTGTTCACGCGCCAGGAGGGCCACTGCGAATACTTCGCCTCGGCCATGGCGGCCATGTGCCGCAGCGTGGGCATCAACGCCCGCGTGATCACGGGGTATGTCGCGGTGGAGTACAACGACGCGACGGCCCAGTACACCGTGCGCCAGAGCAACGCGCACGCGTGGGTCGAGGTGGAGCACGCGCCAGGGCAGTGGCGCGCCCACGACCCCACGCCGCCAGCCGACCTGGAACGGGTGCATTCGCCGGGGACCAGCCTGGCATCGGTGGCCCGGCGCTGGATGGACGCGCTGGAGTTCTTCTGGGT
>CAYGTM010000384.1:0-2796 GCA_964352795.1 uncultured Phycisphaera sp. | reverse complement strand
GCCTGCACCACGCCCTGCCCGGCCCGTATCGGCTGACCTACGAAGACGCCAGCCCCACCGGCCACATGCACGGCTTCGTCAACACCTTCATCGCCGCCATCCTCATCGGTGCCCGCGCGATCGACGAGCGGCAAGCCATCGAACTCATGGCCGAAACCACCCGCTCGAACTTCGTGCTCACCGACACCGCCATCGGCTGGAAATCCCACACCGTCCCGATCACCACCGCCGTCGAGCAGCGCAGCCGGTTCGCGTTGAGTTATGGGAGTTGCTCGTTCGAGGAGCCGACCGAAGAGCTTCCCGCGCTTCTGGGTAAAGGCTGAACGAGTGCATCACCCCCAGCACCACATCTTCCACTTCACCCCAGACACGCTCGCCGAGTGGTGCCGCGAGCGGTCGATGCCCGCGTTCCGGGCCAAGCAGATCTTGACCTGGGTGTACGAGCGCGGCGTGGCCGACCCGGCCTTGATGACCGACCTGTCCAAGCGCGACCGCGAAACGCTGACGCGCGAGATGGCGTTCCTGAGCGGGCCGACCGTGGCCCACCAACTCGCCACCGACGGCACGCAGAAACTGCTCATCGAATGGCCCGATGATCTGTCGAATACGTCGGCCGAGCACGCGACCGTGGACACTACGAAGCGCCTGCCCCTCGTGGGGCAGGAGGGTGGGGCGGGTGGGCTGCCCTACAGCAATACGGCCCGTCAGACCGAGTGCGTGATGATCCCCTGGCCGCCCAAGGGCGACCTCAAGCCGCGAAGCGACACACGCGAACGCAGGACGGCGTGCATCTCGAGCCAGGTCGGCTGCCCGGTGGGGTGCAGGTTCTGCGCCAGCGGGCTGGGCGGGCTCGACGGTAATCTCTCGGCGGGACGCATCGTCGAGCAGGTCTGGCGTTTGTCACGCCTGCCCGAGGTCGGCCGCGTCAGCAACGTCGTGTTCATGGGTATGGGCGAGCCGCTGGCAAACTTCAAGAACGTGCTACACGCGGTACGAACCTTGAACGCGCCGTGGGGCATGGGCCTGGGCGCGCGTCGCATCACGATCTCGACGGTCGGCCTGCCGCAAGCCATCGAGCGATTGGCGCGTGAGCTCGACCTTCCCGTCACGCTCGCCCTCAGCCTGCACGCGCCCACCGACGAGCTGCGCCGCCAACTCATTCCCTGGGCCGAGCACGCGACGGTCGATGCGTTGCTGAGTGCCTGCCAGACATGGTTCGAGAAGACCGGCCGAGAGATCACGCTCGAATACATCCTGCTGCGCGGCGTGAACGATCGCCCCGAGCACGCCCGCCTTCTGGCCGACCTCGCCCGCGCCATGCGCGCCAACATCAACCTCATCAGGTATAACGAAGTGCAGGGCCTCCCCTTCGAGCGCCCGCGCACCGAAGACGTGCGCGTGTTCCAGGATATCTTGATCGACGCGAGCATCACCACCCATGTGCGCGCCAGCCGGGGCCGCGACATCGCCGCCGCTTGCGGCCAACTCCGCCACGAGCACGCCGTGGGTGGGGGAACGGGCGCGTGACACCCGCGATCGCTACCCAGCCCCCGGGCTTCGAGCCCTTCACCGCCACCCACCTGGTGGCCGCGGGGGTTGGCGTCGCGTGCATGGCCGTCTTCGTGCTGGCCGGGTGTCAGGCGTCCGAGCCGCGTGAACGGCAGATCGCGCGAACGTGGGCGGGGCTCTGGCTCATCCAGCAGGCCGTTGTCACTGTGTATTGGCTCGTGCCCGCGAACTTTGACGCCGGCAAGAGCCTTCCCTTGCACCTGTGCGATGTCGCCGGCTGGCTGGGCCCCTTCGCGCTGCTGCTGGCGCACACACGCAAGACGCGCTGGCTGCGCACCATGCTCTACTTCTGGGGCATCGGCCTGAGCACGCAGGCCTTCTTGACGCCCACGCTGAGCGAAGGCCCGGGCGACCCGCGATTCTGGTTCTTCTGGATCAGCCACACGCAGATCGTCGGGGCGGCGGTCTACGACATCATCGCTCGTGGCTATCGGCCGAGCGCGCGAGACTTCAAGACCGCCATCATCGCCACGCTCTGCTGGATGGTCCCCATCGTGCTGTTCAACATGGCAACGGGCCTCAACTACGGCTATCTCGGCAAGGAACTCGAAGGCACCACCATCCTCAACGCCCTGCCGCCCTGGCCGTGGCGTATCGCAGCAATGGCTGGCATCGTACTCGTGCTCTTCACCGTGCTGTGGGGCGTGTGGCCGCTGTCCAGGGTGATCGCGGGCAAACGCTACGCGGCCACCTGATAGGGTTTGAACCCGCTGCTCTCCAGGAACCTTCGCAGCGCCGAGACCGATTCGGCGCAAATCTTCGTGCCCGCCATTTTGCCGAGGATATCGAAGACCTCGCCCTCGCTCATGTCCTTGCGATAGGGCCGCTTGGCCGCGAGCGCTTCGTAGATATCGGCCACGCACAACACGCGATCGGGCAGCGTGAGTTGCGATGCGTCGAGCCCGGCGTGGTATCCCGAGCCGTCGAGCTTCTCGTGATGCCGCGCGGCGAGGTCGGTAAACGGCGCGAAGCACACCGACCGACTTAGGATAATCTTCGTGTACTCGGGGTGCTTCTTGAGCGCGTCGAACTCCCGATCGGTGAGCTTCCCGGGCTTGTCGAGGATCGTGTTGCTCACGCCAAGCTTGCCGATGTCGTGCAGCAGCCCGGCCCGTCGAAGGTTCGTCAGCGTGGCCGAGTCCAGGCCCAGCGTCATGCCGATGCCCACCGCCACGTCGGAAACGCCCTGCGAATGGCACGCCGTCCACGGGCTCTTCGCGTCGACGA
>CAYGTM010000383.1:0-2797 GCA_964352795.1 uncultured Phycisphaera sp. | reverse complement strand
AGGGGCTCCGGGCACGAAGAATGGCGAACGCCCATCGAGCTGCGCGCGATACCCGGCCGTCACATCGCCCAGTTCGGTCCCGTCATCAACCGCCGACTCGACCGATGGCAACGCGAGCATCGCCGACTGCGCGATGCCGCCCAGCCCGATGATGACCGCAACGCCCGCCGCCGCGCACGCCGCGCCCACAAGCACCCAAGCCGACGTTGGAGCATTCACGACGCGCCTCCCGACGACTCACGCGCCGCGCTGCCCAGGGCCCAGGCTTCCACGGTGAGGGTGGCCGAAACCATCCGCGTGCCATCGTCGGCCCGCCGCACGAGCACGCGCGTGACCGCCGACACGTCCGGGCTTGCCTCGAGCGCGCCCAGCACGGTGCTGAACGCCTCGGGCGAAGCGTCAAAACTCACCGTGCTCACCAGCTTCACGAGCGAACTCCGTCCGCCGTAGTGCCGTGTCGCCGGCCCGTCGGCCAGGTTCTGCTCGGTCGTCTGCGTGCGCGCACCCGACACGCCCGCGTCTCGCAACGCGCCGTCCACCGCGCGGTTGAGCGCCGTGGCGCGCTCGCCGCGTGGGCCGGGCAACTCGACCTCGCCGTGCAATCGAGACCCAAGAGCGATCACCTGCTGGTCGCCCTGGGCCCGTTCGCCCATCTCGCGCACGGTTCGGATGCGCGCCGCCATCGCGTCGGCCCGGCCGCTCGCCTCGAGCGTCGCGTCGATCACCGGCTCGATGACAACGAAGTACCCCGCGATGCCGACGCCCGCAAGCAGTAGCCACCGACCCGGCCTGGGCAGTCGGCCATACCAGCCCATCAGGCCGGCGCGTGTTGTGCTCGTGGCTTCGGTCATCCGCCACTCCCGACTTCGCGGTATCGCTTGATGAGCTTGTCGGCTTCTTCGGCCAGGCGAGCCCTTGTTTCCGTGTCGTTCTTGGTATCGCGCGAGGCGCTGAGCCTCACCCGCCACTCGCTCATCAACTTCGCGCGGTCGAGGCCGGCGATCTGCTCGTCAGTGATCGGTGTCGGCACGCCATCGACCGACGCCGGCCCGGACTCGCCCGATGGCCGACGATCGCTCGAGGATTCACGGCCCGGTTCGATCGCCCCATCACGTTCAGTGCGATCGCCCATACCCTCACGATCGGCCAAAGCACTGCTTGATCGGGCCCGCGTGGGCGAAGCACTCGCCACGGCGATGGGTGCCGCGTCGTTGCTCGCGCCCTCGCCATACAGCACCTCGGCCAGCGGCATCTCGGCAAAGTCCATCGGCACGCTGCCGCGCGAGGTCGCGCTGCGCACCTGGGCGTTGATCTGGAACTCGACCAAATCGCCAACCACCTCACGCCGAACCACCGTGACGGCTCCCAGCGTGCCCAGCGCGTTGAGCGCCGCCTCGAACTGGGTGAGCAGCGTCTCGGGCGGGTCATCGAGCGTGGGGCCACGCGGGGCCACCTGCACGAAGCCTTCGATGTCGAGTTGCGCGTTGCTGTCCATCCGCACGCTCTGGAGCACGACATGCACGGGTGCCGCGGCGCTCACCTCGGCCAGCATCTTGGTCATGGGCCACACACGCTCGTTGAGCTGCCCATAGATCGCGGCCAGGCGTGCGTCGGCCTGATACCGCTCTCGAAGTTCCTCGGCCCGCCGAACCTTGCCCGTCAGCGTCGCTTCGCGGATCTTCGCCGCCAGCAAAGGCGCGAACAGCAGCACGAAGACGAACACCGCGCACGCCAGGACGACATGGCGCGGCGACACCAGCCAGCCGTCGATACGCTGCCCGACGCTCGCCCGCGTCGCCGGCGGGTTCGCACGCAAGCCCGCAAGCGCTTGCACGGCGGCATCATCGGATACCGCCAGCATCGCCGCACACGTGGGGATGAAGACCGACGCCGCCTCGCCCGCGTCCTTGGGCCAGCCTTGCACTTGCTTGGCGAAGGCCTCGCCGATGGCATCGGACCACCCGACGCGCCGACCTTCCCAGGGCGAGGCCGCCGCCGCGAGCGCCGCTTGCACGTTGTCATCGTGCAGGCCCACTGCTCCGGCCGCCTCGCGAAGCCGCCGCTCGATGTGCTCGTCGCCGCCCACCACGCCGGGCGTCTCGCGCAGCGCGCGCACCAGCAGCCCCTCGGGCCCGCTGGCCGCCACCACCAGCACGCCCTGCGCGTCGTCGCTGGCAAAGGCGCACCCCTCGGCCAGCGACACGGCCATCCCAAGCGCCGCCGGCGCGGTGGTGTATGTGGTCCGTGATTCGTCCGACGCCGGGTCACCCTCGCCGGGCATCCACGCCGTCAGCAGCGCCGTCGGTCCCCGACCCTCGTTGGAGAACGCCCCGCACCCGCGCCGCCATGCCGGCACGCGCTCGGGTAGCTCGCCGTCGCCCAGTACGTCCAAGACACGCAGCATGGCGTCGCTCGGCAGGGCGTCCACGCCCCGGCATCGGACCAGCGTGCGCGACCACGGGGCCACGCCAACGCGGCCCAACTCGGCCACGCCCGCCACCGAACCGGAACGCATGGTCAGACGCAGCCGCTGGCCCGAGCCCTGGAGCACGACCTCGCCGCGGCCGTCCTCGAAGGCCACGACGCCGCGCTCCCGGCTCTGCTCGCGTTTCTTATCCTGCTGCTTGGCCACATGCTCCCCCCGCCCACGAACTGCCCACGATTCCCTATCGGATGACCAGATCGCGGATCACCACCGGCAGCCGAGATCGATCCACCGTGGCGATCAGTTCGACTCGCATCCCAGATGCCTCGTCCACGCCCACACTACGAATCACGAACACCGAACTGCGAAACC
>CAYGTM010000382.1:0-2800 GCA_964352795.1 uncultured Phycisphaera sp. | reverse complement strand
ACGGTGGGGGTGGCGGGGCCGTCGCCGAGATGGCCACCGGCGAGGGCAAGACCGTGACGGCCATCCTGCCGGCCGCGCTCGCGGGGTGGACGGGCCGCGGCGTACATGTGGCGACGGTCAACGATTACCTGGCCAAGCGCGACGCCCAGTTGTGCGAAAGCGCGTATACGCGCCTGGGCCTGCGCGTGGGCGTGCTGCAAGACAACATGAAGAAGGCCGACCGCCGGGCCCAGTACGACCTGGATATTACATACGGCGCCGACAAGCAGTTCATCTTCGACTTCCTGCGCGATCGCCTCGCCCAGCCGCTCTCGCCCAGCGTGGCCTCCAGCGTGCTCGACGGCCTGACGCATGTGAGCGATCGAGACGACCACCATTCGAGTTGGACCGGCGAGGTCGTGCAGCGCGGGCTGCACGTGGCCATCGTCGACGAGGCCGACAGCGTGCTCATCGACGAGGCCGCCACGCCCGCGGTCATCGCCCTGCCCGCCCAGGAGGGCGTGGGTGCCGACACCGCCCAGCGGTACGCCGCGGGCATCGATCTGGCCCGCGCCCTCGAACCCGAACGACATTACAAGGCCGACACGCGCACGCACCGCGTCGCGCTCACGCGCGCTGGCCACGAACGGCTGGCCGAGTTGACGGCAGACCCCGAGCGCCACCTGCCCGCCTTCTGGGCCGGCCCGCGCCGCCGCGAGGAGTTGGTGACGCAGGCCCTGAGCGCCCTGGTTCTGCACCGCCGCGATGACGACTACATCGTGCGCGCCACCAAGGACGGCAAGCGCGAGGTCGTCATCGTTGACCGTTCCACCGGCCGCGTGCTCGAGGGCCGCCAGTGGCAGCTTGGGCTGCACCAGGCCGTCGAGGTCAAAGAGGGGCTCGACCCCAGCGAGCGCCGCCTTACCGCCGCCCGCGTGAGCTACCAGCGGTACTTCGCGAGATATAAGGTCTTGAGCGGCATGACCGGTACCGGCTGGGAGGTGGCCCCCGAGCTGTGGCGCACCTACGGGCTGCGGGTCGTTCGCGTCCCCACCCACAAGCCCATCGCGCGCATCGAACGGCCCGATCGCACCTATGCCACCGAGGATGCCAAGTTCGCCGCCGTCGCCAAGGCCACCCGCCGGGCCCACGACAAGGCGCAGCCCGTGCTCGTGGGCACGCGCTCGGTGCACGATTCCCAGCGCGTCGCCGCCCTGCTGGCCGAGCAGGGCTTGCAATGCAAGGTCCTCAACGCATACCACGAGGCCGAGGAGGCCGCCATCATCGAGGGCGCGGGCCGCGCGGGTGCCATCACCGTCGCGACCAGCATGGCTGGCCGCGGGACAGACATCAAGCTGGACCACGCCGCGCGCGAGGCGGGCGGGTTGCTGGTCCTCGCCGTCGAGCGCAACCACGAGCGCCGCGTCGATCGCCAACTCTTCGGCCGCGCGGGCCGCCAGGGCGACGCGGGCGAGGCCATCGCCTTCGTGTCGCTGGCCGACGAGATGGTGGTGCGCTACGGCCTGCCCCCCCTGCGCTGGCTCGCGCGCGTCGGCCCGGGCGTCGTGCGAGACGCCATCACCCGAGTGCTGGTGCACCAATCCCAACGCGCCGCCACCCGCCGCTGGATGCTGATCCGCGAGGAGGCCGGCCGCATCGACGCCTGGGTCGACATGGCCTTCCACCAGCGCAGCCGGTAAGGGTTCGACGGACACCCCGACACACCGCATGAGGATGACCATCGGTCTGTCGATCCGCTTATCCCAGTTGCATCGTCATCAGGAACTCGGCGTTGGTCTTGGTCTTCTTCAGCCGGTTGAGGATGAGTTCCATGCCTTCGACGACGTTCATGTCGCTGAGAACTTTTCTGAGCTTGTAGGTCAGCTCGAGTTCCTTGGGATCGAGCAGGAGTTCTTCTCTTCGAGTGCCACTGGCGCTGACGTCGATGGCGGGCCAGACGCGCTTCTCGACCAGTTTGCGGTCAAGATGCAGCTCGCTGTTGCCCGTGCCCTTGAACTCCTCGAAGATGACCTCGTCCATCCTGGAACCCGTGTCCACCAGGGCGGTGCCGATGATGGTCAGGCTGCCGCCGTTCTCGATGGCGCGGGCGGCGCCGAAGAACTTCTTGGGGCGCTGCAACGCGTTGGCGTCGATGCCGCCGGACATGATCTTGCCCGAATGTGGCTGCTCGGCGTTGTAGGCGCGGGCCATGCGGGTGATCGAGTCGAGCAGGATGACGACATCATCGCCGAACTCGACCATCCGCTTGGCTTTTTCGATGACCATGTCACATACCTGCACGTGGCGCACGGCCGGCTCGTCAAAGGTGCTGGCAACAACCTCGACCTCGGGGCTGGTGTTGCGGCGGAAGTCGGTGACCTCCTCGGGCCGCTCGTCGACCAGCAGGACGATGATCTTGACCTTCGGGTGGTTGGCGGTGATGGCCTGGGTCATCTTCTGCATCAGCACCGTCTTGCCCGTGCGGGGCGGGGCGACGATGAGGGCGCGCTGGCCCTTGCCGATGGGGGCGACCAGGTCCATGATGCGTGTTTCGATGACGCTGGCGTCGGTCTCGAGGTGGAAGCGTTCCTCGGGATGGAGCGGGGTCAGATCCTCGTAGAGCTTGAGCTTGTGGGCGGCGGCGGGCTCGCGGCCGTTGACCTCATCGACGCGCAGCAGGGCGAAGTAGCGCTCGCTCTCGCGCGGCGGCCGGATGAGCCCGCGGACAATCATGCCCTTGCGCAACCCGAAGCGGCGGATCTGCGATGGGCTGACATAGATGTCGTCGGGCCCGGGCAGGTAATTGGATTCAGGACTGCGC
>CAYGTM010000381.1:0-2805 GCA_964352795.1 uncultured Phycisphaera sp. | reverse complement strand
GAGGCCGGAGGGCCGGTGCCAGGTCGGCCAGCGGCTCAAGCACGAACCGGCGCTCGGCCATGCGCGGGTGCGGCACGGTCAGCCCGGGCTCGTCGATGGTCTGCTGGCCGAACAGCACGAGGTCGAGGTCGAGCGTGCGCGGGCCCCACCGCCGCTCGCTGGCACGATCCCGTCCGTATCGCTTCTCGAGGGCCAGCAGCCCGTCGAGCAGCTCGCGCGCGGTGCAGTCGACCTCGAGCATGGCGGCGGCGTTCACGAAGTCTGGCTGGTCTTGCACGCCCACGGGCGCGGTGGTATAGAGCCGGCTGGTCGCGATGACCCGAACGCCTGGGATCGTGTTCATCTCGCTGGCGGCCCGGATGACATTGCCCGCCGGGTCCGCCAGATTGCTGCCCAAGGCGACATACGCCTTGCGGGCTTCGGGCAGGGGGGTCTGGGCTTCGAGGTACCAGGCGTCTTCGTTGGGGTTGTCCACTCCCAATGAAAGCGGCCGCTCGCGGGATGGGCAAGCGGCCGGGGCCGGTCATTTTGGGATTTCGCGGCGAGAACCTACTCGATGGGTTCGAGCTCGCGGGTGCGATGCTGCATCTGGGCCTTGAGCCGTTCGAGGATGGCGCTGTGCATCTGGCTCACGCGCGACTCGGAGAGGGCCAGGGTCGCGCCGATCTCCTTCATCGTCATGTTCTCGTAGTAATACAGGATCACGATGAGGCGCTCGGCCCGGCTGAGGCCCTTGGTCAGCATGTCGCGCAGGTCCTTGCGCTGCATGCTCCGCACGGGGTTGTCGGCACCGTCGCGGATGACTTCCAGGTCGCGGGTCTCACCGCCGCTCGAATCGCTGGCCTTGCGGGTGATGGACATGGTCGAGACCGGGCGGCTATCGCGGCGGATCTTGTCGAACTCTTCATGGCCCACGCCCAGGCGTTTGGCCACGTCGTCGTCCGAAGCCAGTTTGCCGGTTTCCATTTCGATCGCCCGGCGCACGCCGTCGACCTTCGAGGAACGGCTGCGCACCAGGCGCGGCACCCAGTCCATCGCGCGAAGCTCGTCGAGGATCGCCCCCTGCACCCGCCGGGCGCAGTAGGTCTCGAACTTCACGTTCTTGTCGAGTTGGAAGGCCGAGATGGCCCCCATCAGCCCGAACACCCCGGCTTGCACCAGGTCTTCCACGTCCACCTCGTCGGGCAGGCGCGCGTGGATGCGCTCGGCGTTATACCGAACGATCGGAAGGTATCGCTCCCACAGATAGTTGCGGATGTCTTCGGTGGGCTTGGAGGCAAAGAGCTTCCAGACCTCGTGAATGTCCATGTCCTCGTACACCGAGGGGCCGGGCTCGTGAGCGGCGGCTTCCATGTGGCGAACGCGAACGGGACGAAACGATGATTTGAGAGCGGTCGGCGCGGTTGGCATGGTCGGCTCCCTGACCCCTGTTCCATCAAGCCCGAAGCCGCGAGTATGCGACCCCCGAGCGGTGGTGGCGCGTGCCATCCGTGGTCACGCGCCCTTGAGTATACAGAATACCACGGTCAAACGCCAGCGTTTCAAGAATTCTCGGCAGATGTTTTCTTATGGGGTTGGTCCGGGCCATGCTCCGCAGCGCCCTTCGCCCCTCGCTCGCGTTCAACCACACGAATCACAACCAGTTCAAAAACGTATCCAGCGGCCATCCCCAGCCCATAACAACCAAGGCACGAGACCATCGCGCGGGTCAGCACCGATGTGGCTTCACCCGACGACAACAGCCCAGCAGCCATCGCTACCGCGAACCCACATAACCCGCAGAGCGGGCCGCACACTCGCGACGGTGACGGATACATCGATGGTGAGGACGGCATGTGCCACCTCCATCGGCCAAGAGCACGAACGACTCAAGCCGATTGGCGCGCATTTGTGTACTTTTGCGCACAAAATGCGCAACGCCGCACCGTGCGAGCGTGGCTATCGGCCCCGCACGAGGCGTGCCAACAGCCCGCGACCGGGGCGGACTATCCGACCAGAACCCGATCCTTCGGATTCGATCTCTTGCGCTACCCGCTCGACCACCCTTACTAAGTGCCGTGAAGCATTCGACTTAGGGGCCGCGAGCGCGATCGGCCGGCGAATCCGCGTGCAACGCAGTACGGCCGGGTCCTCGGGAACATGGCCGAGCATCGGAAGTCCGCAGCCGAGGAACTTGGCCGCGACCTCGGCCACGCGCGCGTGCGCGGACTGCGCTTCGGCGGCGTCTTTAGCCCGATTGATCAACAGATACGGGATGCGTTCGTTCGTGGAACTACGCAGAGATTTCACGAGGGCGTACGCATCAGCGAGCGAAGCCGGGTCGGGCGTGGCCACGACGATGGGGATCGCCGCCGCCGCCAGTCCTTCGCGCACGGAAGCGCCAAGCCCCGCGCCGTGATCGACAACCACCACGCCCATCGCGCGCGACAGCAGATCCACCGTCTGGGTCACCGCCGCCCGCGCGTCGTGGCTTGAAGCATTCGCCAATGGGCCGACCATGCCCGGCACGATCACCACGCCCGCGGGCCCGGGCATCGAGATTCGCCGCACGAGGTCGGCGCTCACCCGCCCGCCCTGGGCCACGCGCCATACCGCCTCGGTCAACCTGGCCGTGGGACGCAGGCCGCAGATGAGGTCGGCATTGGCAAGCCCAAGATCGGCGTCGACCAGAGCGACCTTCAAGCCGCGCTTCGCCAAGCCGATGGCCATTGAGACGGCGATGGTGGTCTTGCCCACGCCGCCCTTGCCCGAGGCGATGGCGATGACCGCGCCCCGGCGCGCCGGGGTGTCGATGCCGGCCCGGGG
>CAYGTM010000380.1:0-2811 GCA_964352795.1 uncultured Phycisphaera sp. | reverse complement strand
TCGAAGTCCGAATCGAACTCCGAATCCAAGTCCGAATCGAAGCCGGAAGCGAAGGCCGAGAGCAAGCAGGCCGAAGGAGGGTCCAAGGGCACTTCCGCTTCGGCCACCGCGACGGCACCGGCTCCGACCACCAACGGCAGCTCGAACGGGGCGAGTTCGGGCGGTGGCGACGGCGGCCGCGTCTTTGCCAGCCCCCTGGCCAAGAAGATCGCCGGCGAGCACAACGTGGACCTGTCGGGCATCGACGGCACCGGGCCCAGCGGGCGCATCGTCAAGAAGGATGTGGAGCAGGCGCTCGAGAGCGGGGCGAGCACGCCCAAGGCCGCCAAGGGTCAGGGGCGAGCGACCGTCGAGTTGCCCGCGATGGGGGCGGCCCTCGAAGACAAGACCGTCACGCTCAGCAACATGCGGGGCACCATCGCCAGGCGATTGGTCGAGAGCACGCAGACCATCCCCCACTATCAGGTCACCGTCGAGGTGGACATGGACGCCTTGCTCGACCTGCGCGAGCAGCTCAACGAGCAGCTCGAAGCCCAGGGCGTGAAGCTCACCGTCAACGACTTCCTGGTGCGGGCGTGCGCCCTGGCCATGCACCAGCACCCGTTCGTGAACTCGTCGTGGGATGGCACCGGCAAGCAGGCGGCCATCACCCAGCACGGCAACGTGAACATCGGCGTGGCGGTCGCGCTGCCCGAGGAGCGCGGCGGCGGTTTGGTCGTGCCCGTGCTGCCCGACACCGACCGGATGGGCCTGCGGACCATCAGCAGCGAGACCCGCCGCCTGGCCAAGAAGGCCCGCGACAAGGGGCTGAGCGTCGAGGACATGCAGGGCAGCACCTTCACCATCAGCAACCTGGGCATGTTCGGCGTGGCCCACTTCACGGCCATCATCAACCCGCCCAACGCCAGCATCCTGGCGGTCGGGGCGGCCCGCGAAATTCCTGTGGTCCGCGACGGTCAACTGATGATCGGCAGCGTGATGAGCATGACCATGTCCAGCGACCACCGCATCGTCGATGGCGCGATGGCGGCCCAGTACCTCAATACGGTCAAGGGCATGCTCGAAGCGCCGGCGACGCTGCTGGTCTAACGGGCCGGCCGAGGCGGTGTAAGCAAACGCTAGCTTTTCCCAATCATGCCCGGGGGCTGTCCCCGGGAGGCCCAATGACCGAATCGGACACCACCGACACCACGCCAGCACGCCCGAAGAAGTGGCGCCGACGCTTCCGTCGGGCCGTGATCGCGTTTGTGGGCGGGGCGACCGCCTTCGTGCTGGCCTCGTGCATCCATCTGGACCATCCCAACCCCGCATACCCGGCCAGCAACGCCCAGGTGCGGGACGCCATCGACGAGATGGAGGCCGCGCCCGTGGGGGTTACCAGGCCCGTGGTGGTGCTCAGCGGCTACCGGGCCCCGAGCTTTTCGGCCAACAACCTGGCCAGCACCGTGCGCGAGCTGACCGGGGCCAAGGAAGATCGCGTGCTGGCGATTTCGTACGTCTTCGGCGATGACATCCCCACGCTGGCCGACCGGGTGGCCCAGAAGGTGGCCGAAGCGTTCGGCAGCGACGTGGACCCGCTGACGGGCGAGCGGTGGACGCACGAAGTGGACGTGGTGGCGGTGTCGATGGGCGGGCTGGTGGCGCGGACGGCCTGGGCCGAGCCGACGGACGTGGGCCGAGAGCTTGGTGTACGGCTGAACATCAAGACGCTGTACACCCTGGGCACGCCGCACAAGGGTGCCAAGATCGCGCGGTACATCCACATCGACGACGCGGCCCGGCAGATGATCCCCGGGTCGGCCTTCTTGGCGAATCTGCGCGAGGCCAGCCCGGGCGGTGGCGGATCGGGCTCGTACACCATCGTGCCCTATGCCACGCTGCGGGATGGCTGGGTGGGTGCCAGGAACTCGGCCCCCGAGGGGCAAGAGCCCATCTGGGTGCCGGGCCGCGTTGTGCTGAGCCATCAACTGATCACGCTGGAGAATCGGATATTGGCCGATCTTGGGCGAAGATTGCGCGGGGAGGTGCCGCTGGGGGAGCCTTCGGCACCGCCGAGGGATTAGGGTTTGCGTACCGCCTATCGCCGGGAGTGGTGGAGTCGTAGCCTCATCTGGGCAAGGGCAACACATTGCGAGGAGGCACGATGGACACCCAAGCTGAGACGCCCCGTGAATCATGGCCGGACATTACCTACGCGCACTGGGCTGACACGGCAAAGGCATTGCACCTATGGACGCAGGTTGTGGGCAAGGTCCGGCTGGAGTTGGCACCGTGGATGAACCATTCGTGGCATGTGCCTCTGTACGTCAACGCCCGCGGGCTGACGACATCGATCATGTTCAGGGGCGATCGGGCGATCGAGATGCGGTTCGACTTCGTCGATCATGATCTGATTCTCGAATCGGTGGATGGCGCGGAGCGCCGGGTCGGGCTGGGTCCAGGAACCGTTGCGGGGTTCTACCACTCGGTCATGGATTCGCTCGAGGCGATGGGTCTGGATGTCCGCATCCGCACGATGCCTAGCGAGATCGCCGACGCGGTTGCCTTCGAGGACGACACCGAGGAACGGCCGTACGACGCGGCCGCGGCCGCGCGGTTCTGGCGGGCCTTGGTCCATGTGGATCGCGTGTTCAACCGGTTCCGCGCGGGCTTCCATGGCAAGTGCAGCCCGGTCCACTTCTTCTGGGGCAGCTTCGATATGGCGGTCACGCGGTTTTCTGGCCGGACGGCGCCGCCGCATCCGGGGGGCGTTCCCAACTTTCCCGATTGGGTGGCGCGCGAGGCGTACTCGCACGAGGTCGGCAGCGCTGG
>CAYGTM010000379.1:0-2816 GCA_964352795.1 uncultured Phycisphaera sp. | reverse complement strand
CCGACTGGCTGCCTCCGCAGCCGTTCCGTCGGCGGCGCGAGATGGCGGTGCGGGCGATTCTCGGGGCGCCTGCGCGCGAGGTGTTCGTCGATGGCGTGGAAGGCGATCGGGCCTATGCCCGGGCGCGTTCGTTGCTGGGTTTGCCAGAGCCCGAGCCCGAAGCCACGGCCGTGGTCGACGGCAGCGCCGAGCCGGCCCCTCCGCCGGGCGAGTGAGCTTCAGCCTCTGGGGCGCAATCCGTCGAGTGGTTGCAGGAAGTGCATGGTGATGAGGACGTAGGGCTGCCGGCCGTAGCGGTAGATGGTGCCGCTGACCTCGAAGGCGGCCTGGTCGCCGTAGCGATTGACGGAGTTTTCCATGGCGCGCAGGGCGCTGTTGGGAAGCACCGTGAGGGGTGTTACGGGGCTTGGAGCCTCGGGGTCCTGATCGAAGCGGAGCGTCCAGAGGCCGCGTTGGCGCTCGAGGCGGGCGCGGCGTCGGACGAGGCGATCGCCTTCCTGAAGCGTGCCGCGCTCGACGGCCTCGCCCTGGGTCGATTGCTGTCCCTCGGCCGAATCGCGCACGCTGGGTGGGGCCATCATCGGGGCTTGGAGCGAGCGGGCGCGGGTTCGGCCGGCTTCGAGTTCTTTGGCGATTTCGCTTAGGCGCGGATCGATCCGTGACAGGGGGTCGGCTGCCTGGTCGGGGTCGGATTCCGCGGATGGCTCTGGGGTGGCGGTGATGATGGCGTAGTTGGTGGGCAACAGGTAGTTCACGCGGTCGTACACGGTGAGCAGGCCGGTCAGGCGGACGGCGGGCGTTTCGGTTGGGTTGGCGGCGTCGACGGATTCAACGATGCGCTCGAGCTGGCGGCAGGGGAGCAGGCCCATCGCGCGGGGCTGGCCGTTGTCATCGACAAAGATGAAGGCCCACTCGCCGTAGGGCGTGCGGCGGATGAGGCCCGGGCGTTCGGGGAGCACGGCACCCTCGACGGCCAGGACGCCCATGCCGCTGGCCCCGGGCTCGCTGACGCCCAGCAGGAGCTTGCGGATGGCTTCGGGGAGTTGGGCGGTGGTGTCTGGCTCGCTTTCCTCTTGGGCCTGGAGGGGGCTGGCCACAAGGCCCATGAGGAACACAGAGAGAACAACGCTCGGGCGATGGTGGTGCATCACCCAAGCGTATCGGTTTGGGGGCCTTGGGGGCTGGAGCCTGGGCTAGAAGACGGCGATGTCCACGAGGTCGAGGACGGTGCCGGTGGGGACGCCCAGGGAGGTGTTTTGCACGGAACGGCCGAGCCGGTTCCAGTGTTCGAGCATGGCGACGATGGGGCCGGTGCTTTCGACGGTGATGGTGAAGTCGAGCCCGCCGGTGGGGAAGGTGAATCCTTCGTCGAACTCGATCTCGCCGTCCACGTCCTCGACTTCGAGGGAGGCAAGGCTCTTGGTCTCGACGATTCGGGTGCCGGCGGAGAAGGTGAAGGTGATGGTGACGTCGACGGATGAGCCGGTGGGGTTGAAGAGGAGGACGTCTTCCGTTTCGATCTCGTCGTCGTCGATTTCCTCGATGATGCCTTGATCGAAGAACCAGGCGTCGCTGGCTCGGGTTTCGGGCTGGTAGAAGGCGAGTTGGCTGCGTCGTTCGCTGATGACGTTGACGGCCACGGGGGCGTCGGCCTGGTAGGTCAGGGTGACGTCGTCGTCATCATCGGTGAAGCCCTGGCCTCGCAGGGAGACGCGAGTGGACGAGTTGGCTTCGACGTTGACGGTGAACATGGTCGAGCCCGTCAGGGGCCCGTCGTCGCCAGCGAAGGCTCGGAAGCGGACCTGGACATCGGTGTCGCCCGGGTTGGCGACGAAGAGGAAGGTGTCGTCCCGATCGTCGTCATCGTCGTCGAACTCGGCGTCGAGGATGACGCCGGCTCGGGCGGTGCCTTGCGCGGGGAGTTCGATGGTGGCCGACTCGCGTTCGAGGGCGTAGCGGGTGCCCCCCAGGATGATGGCGCTGTCGCTGGTGACACGGGCCTGGTAGATGCCCTCGGGGAGGTTTGGCAGTTGCTGGATGTTCCATCCGCCGCGGCGTTGGCCCTGGACCTGGGCGGTGTATTGATAGGTATTGCCCGAGTCGTCGCGGAGTTCGAGTCGGACGGTGGCGTCGTCGTCGTTGTTGTTGTAGAAGACGACGAACTCGCGTGAAGAGTCGTCGTCCCGGCGAACGCCGGCGAGGGTGAAGTCGTCGTCGCCGCGATCGGTGAAGTACTGGGCGGTCTGGGCGCCGAAGTCGGCGTGCCGCAGCAGGGCGGTCACGTCGTCGGTGCTCGAGCGGAGGACCAGGCTGTAGGGCTCGTCGGCACGAACGAGGGCGGCGCCGTCGCCCCAGACGGCGATGGAGTCGGTGTCGCCGGCGTTGAGGGTGCCTTCGGCGATGCAGACGGCCTCGTCGCCCGCGCCGTCGCGCTCGTAGTGGGCCCAGAGTTGCCAGTTGGTGGTGCCGTCGTCGTCGGTGGAGGCGAGTTCCACGACCTGGACGGCGGTGGGGGCGCTGAAGCCCTCGGGCATGTACAGGGCCTCGGGCAGGATGGTCGAACCGCTGAGGAGTTTGCGAGGCTCGAGGGTTTCAAGATCGAAGTGTTGTGCTGCGGGTTTGCTTGTATTTTGATTGGTCTTCATGGTATGCTCTTTCTTCCCAATTGCTGGGCGGTGCCCTTTTTGTAGAGGGCAATGGTTGGCGGAAAATACATCAAATCTCGTGCCAATCTGGAATCTGGTGCCGGGAGCCTCGGGTCGGACTCGTGGTGGCCCGGGGTAGCCCGTGAATGGCCACGAGTGGCCGGATGGGGG
>CAYGTM010000378.1:0-2821 GCA_964352795.1 uncultured Phycisphaera sp. | reverse complement strand
CTCTGGAAGCCCACCGTCGCCGCGAACGTCGCTCGCCGTTCCAGCACGGGTCTGGCCCATTCCACCAGCGCCCCTCGCGCCGATGGCAGGTATTCCCCGATCTCCTCCACCACACGCCGAACTGTCTCGCCCTCACCCAATCCCACCCAGGCATCGGCCGCGCTCGCCACGGCGTGGACCATCGCCGGATTCCCCTGCCTGGCGAACACCCACTGCACCGCGCCTTCCACCAGCACCGCGTGGGGCACGCCCAGCACCGGCCGATCGAACCTCACATGCACGCCCAGGATCGGGCTGAACTCGACCCCCGCGTACGCCGGCGCGCCACCGATGGTCACCAGCCGGTTCGCCGCCGCGGGGTCGAGCGCGCACACCACCGCGTCGCCCTCGAACACCCGACCATCCGCGCATACGACGCGCCCCGGCTCGAAGGCGCTCACACGCGCGCCGAACTCCACGCACCCACCGGCCTGCTCGATGATGCGCGCCACAGGTTCGTACAGCCCAGCCAATGGCCCCGTGGGCACACCGATGCTTGCCTGGCTCGCGCCGCCGAGCATCGCGCCCTGCACCACATGCAAGCCCACCTCGGCACTCACGCGAGAGGGGCCAAGATTGCACGCGCTCACGATCAACGGCTCCCAGAACCGCCGCACCGCGCGTTGGGTCGGTCGCGTCGTGTCCAACCACTCAAGAAATGTACCATTCGCCGTTGCCGCGCGATCGACGCTGCTAGCCGCCGTCGCCGCACGCGCGATACTGAACTTATCCCGCATCGAAAGGAACCGCGCCGCCAGCAACGACGGCCCGAACGCCATCGCCCCTGGCAACGGCATGGCCCGCAGCGTGCTGCGCCGCCCGCCGCGCTCGATCCATGTCTGCTTCGTGCCCCAGGCCATGCGGTCGGCCACGCCCAGCCGCTCGAGCAGTTGCAGGTACACCCGGCACGCGCCCATCGCCACATGCTGGCAGTTGTCCAGCACCTCGCCGGTGCGCGCGTCCTCGAACGAGCCGGCCCGGCCGCCCAGCCGCCGCCGCGCCTCCACGAGCGTCACCCGCGCGCCATGATCGGCCAGCATCACCGCCGCGGCGATGCCCGCCAGCCCACCGCCCACGACCACAACACGGCGTTCGGCCCCAAGACGCTCCATTTCCTACGCTAGCCGCCCGGCCACCAGCACCCGCCGCCCCAGGGCCCCGGCCGCGATGCCCAGCTTGGCCCCGCTGCCCAGCGACACGTTGCCACCGGGTCCACGCAGCCGGTGGGCGATCAGCGTGTACGCCCGCGTCATGGCCCAGAGCGCGGGCCCCGCGTCGGCTCGCACCATGCCCTCGAGCGCCGCCCCGCGCTCGAGCAGGTCCATCGCCTCGCGCACCAAATCCGCGCGCATCGCGTCGCCGATCTCCGACACACCCACTCGATCGAGCCGCTCGCGTGGCACATATCGGCGTCCGTCCCTCGCGTCCGGCTCGAGGTCTCGTGCGATGTTGATGAGTTGGAACGCCCGCCCGCGCATCCCCGCCAGTTCCAGCGCCGCGGCCCGATCCACACCGTCGCGTACGCCCCAGATCGCCACGCAGCACCGCCCCACGTTGCCCGCCACGCGATCGCAGTACCGCGACAGCTCGTCCTCACGCTCGAACGCCAGCGGCTCGAGGTCCTGCCGCACGCCGTCGAGCAGGGCCTCGAACCATGCCGGCTCGAGCCCATGCCGGGCCACCGCGTCGGCCAGTGCGGGCCAGACCGAACCATCCGGCCCATCACCCGCAAGCATCGCGCGGGTCAGGGCCTCATACCGATCGAGCACGACCGCCCGGTTCGCCGCTGGCGCATCGGCATCGGCCGCGTCATCGGCCAGCCGCATCCAGGCGTAGAGCGCGTGCATCGCGTCCCGGCATCGCGCGGGCGTCAGGCGGATGCCCACCGCGAAGCTCGAACCCGCCCGGGCGGTGATCTCGCGGCACCACGCCCGAGACGCGGGCAACCCCCGGCCACCGCCAGCCATCAGCGTCTCGACACGTTCGAGTTCGTAAGAGGTTTCCGCCACGCCCCGAAATATAGCGACCAAAACCCGCGCAATACGATCGACGCCCGGCCACACCGTCCCACGCGAGGCCGCTTCCATAGGGTCGTCCACCCGTCCCGCTCGATCTGGTGCAGGGTTGCCCGACCGCCCATCGCCATCATCCCGATCAGCCCCCCGAGCCGACCCGACACCAACGCGGGAAGATCCTGCCCCTCGTCATACAGCCCCCATGTCCGCTCGACAAGCGGCCGCATCGCCCGGATATACCGAACCCGCGCTTCGTGGTCCATCGGACGTTCGACCCACGCCCGCAACTCCTTAGCCCCAAACCCCATCTCGCCACTGGGCAGGTACACACGATCTCGCTCCAGCAGGTCCCGCCGGACATCCTGGAAGTGGTTGGTCACCTGCAACGCCGTGCAGATGGCATCGCTCATGCGCCACGCCCGGGCATTTCCCGGCTGCTCGTCTGGTTGTTCGTGGGGCGGTCGCAGCCCGGCCATCATCAGCACGATCCGTCCCACCGGGTTGGCACTCAACTCGCAATAGCCCAGCAACTGGTCCCACGTCTCGTATCGCGTCACGCGCTGGTCCATCTCGAAGGCCGAGATCAGATCCCCGAACGGCGCGATCCCCAGCCGATGCCGCTCGATGGTCGGCCGCAGCGCCACCAGCACCGGGTGCCGCGGATGCCCTGCCCCACATGCCTCGAGTTCTTCCTTAAACCACGCCAGCAATGCCACCGCCCGGGCCCGCGCCGCCTCCGGTTCGGGGTTCGCCCCCAACGCCGGATC
>CAYGTM010000377.1:0-2826 GCA_964352795.1 uncultured Phycisphaera sp. | reverse complement strand
CCGAGCCCGTGCATCCAAGGCCCGCCCCACGACAACAGGAGCCGGTGCCCATGCCCCCACCCAAGCCAACGACCCAGATCGAACGCAAACCCCGAAGAGCGCCAATCGGCAGCCCGAAAGAGGTCGCCGAGCAGTTGTTGGCCGAGATCCTCGAGGACTACACCGCCGCCGCACCGCACGCCAGGACGGGCACCCCTCACACCACCATCGTCTTCGGCGAGGGCGACCCCTGCGCGCGCATCATGTTCGTGGGTGAGGCTCCGGGTGCCGACGAGGATCGCCTGGGTCGCCCATTCGTGGGGCGTGCCGGCCAGAAGCTCGACCAGATGATCACCGCGATGGGCCTGAAGCGCGAAGACGTGTACATCGCCAACGTGCTCAAGGTCCGCCCGCCCAATAACGCGACGCCCACGGTCGAAGAGGCCGAAGCCAGCGCCCCGTTCCTGATGCGGCAGATCGAAGCGATCGCTCCCGAGGCCATCGTCGCGCTCGGTCTTCCTTCGGCCCGGCTGCTGACGAGCCAAGTGGTTTCGATGCGCGAACTGCGCGGCCAGTGGTGGCCCATGACCACGCCCTCGGGGAAGACGTTCGACGTATTGCCGACATACCACCCCGCCTACCTGCTGCGAAACTACACGCCCGAGACGCGCCGCAAGGTGTGGGAAGACCTCAAACAGGTGCTCGAACGGCTGGGCCTGCCGGTGCCGGCGCGATGAGCACATCCCCAATGGCGATGGGGTCTTCCAGTTCAAGTCGGCGATCTCAAAATGCCGAGGAATAGTTGGCCTAAATTTTTACTTCGTATTGCAACAGGCGCTTCGATCATTGCGAATAGCCTGCCAGTCTGGGACGGCCCGGACCTGAAAATGACCCCCACGAGACCCGGTGATTGAGCACTCGTTGTTCGTCACCGGGTTTTTCTCTGCCGTGCTCGTACCGGGCAGACCGCGACGCGGTTGCGTTTCGCGGGAAGCATTAGCTGCCGGGGCTATCGGGCGTTGGGGCGGGCACTTCAACGTCGGCCTTCTCGAACGCGAAGCGCGTGTCATCGGGCAGCAGTTCCAGTTCGGTAATCACCCACTTGGCGGTGGGCTGCCACGTCACATCGAACGTAAACCGGACGGCCTGGCCGACTTCAAGCGATTCAATGTCGATGCCGTCGGCGGCCCGCGGGAAGTCCATCGGGTGGCTTTGCATGCCCACGACGTTGCCCTGCCCATCGACGAAGTTCGGGATGGACTCGTGATGGATCTTGAGCGTGCTGGCGGGGCTATCGGGCGTGCGCACCATCGCCACGCGGCCCTGCGTGGTGTAGCGCGCGTCGGGGGTCGGAACGCTCTCGTCGCAGGCGAAGAGGTTCAGACAGGCAATGACAAGGCCCGCTGCGAAGAGCGGGCCGGTTCGGAGTGCATTCAACATGCGTGAAGTTTAGGGAGGTGCTTAGCCCTTGGCGGGTTCGAGTTTGAGGTAGCCTTCGACGGCCTTCATGTCGGGCGCGAGGTGGGGGACATAGGTCATGGTGAAGCTCTCGCCCACGCGCACCTGCCCGCCCTTGCCGCACTTCTCGCGGGCATACCAGTCGCGACCGCCGCGGACGTACACGCGCATGTTCTGGCGACGGCGACGCTGCGCGCGACGCAGGCCGCGCTGGATGCCCGAGTCGAGCTTCATCAGCCGACCGATGGGCAGCTTGCCCGCCCGGCTGCGCGGCAGAGCGGTGATGGTGCAGGTGATCTCGGAACCGGCGTCGAGGGAGTTGATGTCGGTCATCGTGGAGGCTTCCCGGGGGATTGGAATCTGACCCGCCCGCTTCGATTTCGGGGGCCTAGATGGTAGCTCGAAGGCCGGGAGTGTCCAATCAGGCACGCTTGCTCGTGCCCGTAGTCGGCTTGGCCCGGGCTGGGCGGTAGGATTGGGCATGAGCGATCCTGCCAGCACGAGCCCGCCCGCCTTCGATCCCAACGCGCCGCACCAGTCCAAGCCGAAGTTGCGGCAGATCAAAGGGTTTCCCGCACAAGTTCAGGGAAAACCCGCGATGGGTGTGGCCGACGCGCGGCAGATCAGCCGCAAGGTGGTCTTTACCTCGCCCGCAGCCCAGCAGATTCTGCCGCTGATGGACGGCACCCGGACCCTGGACGAGATCGTCGACCAGGTTGGCCAGGGGCTCGAACGCCGGAGCGTGGAGTTGCTGGTGGCCCAGCTCGACGACGCCGCCCTGCTGCACGGCCCGCGCTTCGACGAGGTGTGGAACGACTTTACCCGGACTTTCGATAGCAGCCAGTCGCTGCCGCCGTCTAACTCGGCCGATTATGCCGAGGCCCTGGTGAAGAAGAAGCACGGCGATGGCGCGGAGTTATCCGAGGACCAGTTGACCGAGGAGGCCCCCGAGGCCCTGCGTGAGCACCTGGACCAGCTCATCGACGAGGCACTCAAGGACGATGAGAAACCCAGCTTCGACGCCCTGCCGCCCGGCGTGATCGTGCCGGCCATCGATTATGCCCGGGGCGGGCTCGTGTTTGCCAAGGTCTACGGGCGGATGCGCGTGGTGGATCGTCCCGATCGGGTCATCATCCTGGGCCCGAATCACTACGGCCGTTCGTCGGGCGTCTGCGGCTGCGACAAGGGGTTCCAGAGCCCATTTGGTGAGTGCCCGCTGGATACCGAGCTTGCCGGCAGGTTGCGTCAGTCATTGGGAGACAAGCTCTTCGAGCATCGCTATGACCACGAGCGCGAGCTCTGGATCGAGCTCCAGTTCGCCTGGATCCAGCACGTCTTCGGCACCGACGATAATGGGAACTACCCCAAGGTGTTCGCCGCCCTCGTGCA
>CAYGTM010000376.1:0-2828 GCA_964352795.1 uncultured Phycisphaera sp. | reverse complement strand
TGTAGCGGTTCATCTTCGGGTTCCACGCGCTGGAGCGCTGGCCGAAGTGGATGCCCGCCTCGATGAGGTCCTTGACGAGGGAGTTTTCGGTTGTTTCCGACATTGGGAGGAGCCTTTCGTGCAGCATCACCGGCGGGAGCATGGCCCGAACCCCAACCCTCGGCACATGCCGACGCTAGGGTGCCCCGCCCAGGGCGCTTGAGTGAACGGCCGGATGGGCCGCACCAGAATCGAAAATCGCCGGCTCCCCAATCACCAGCCCGCCCCAGAACGAACAGGGGGTCTTGCGATTCGGGTTTGCCCGCGTCGGCACCTTCGGACCACCGTGCCGAGGCGAAGTATAGCCATCGGCCAGGAGCCGTCCCGCCGGTGCCGCCGTGCTGGACGCCCATATGCTCCCGCCCGATCCGGACATTCCGGCCGTTGCGAACCAAGCCCCTGGAGCCCGTCATGCCGCCCGTTCAATCGACCATGCTGCCCCTGGGCTCGCAGGCCCCGAACTTCTCCCTGCTGGACTATTCGGCCATCCATGCCCCGGGCACGGTCGTGGACCTTGACAGCTTCAAGGGCTCGAAGGTGCTGGTGGTGGCGTTCATCTGCAACCACTGCCCGTTCGTGAAGCACATCATGGACGAACTGGCCCGACTGGGCCGCGATTGCACCCGCAAGGGCGTGGCCTTCGTGGCCATCATGCCCAATGACGTGAACACCCACCCCGACGACGCGCCCGAGAAGATGGCCCAGGTCGCCAAGGAGCACGGCTTCGAGTTCTCGTATCTCTTCGACGAGGACCAATCGGTGGCCAAGGCGTACCAGGCAGCCTGCACGCCCGACTTCTTCGTGTTCGACGCCAACTTCAGGCTCGCGTATCGCGGGCAGCTCGACGACAGCCGCCCGGGCAGCGACGAGCCGGTGACCGGGCGTGACCTGCGGATGGCCATCGAGGCGGTCATGACCGGGCAGGACATCGAGACTCCCCAGAGGCCCAGCATCGGTTGTTCGATCAAGTGGAAGGCTGGCAACGAGCCGGAATACGCCCGTTAGACGGCCAGTTTCCAGATTTCCCTCTAGCCTCACAGAAGTCAAACCAAAAGGAATGCAAACATGAAGGTCAGCAAGATTCTCACGTCGTGCGGTCTGCTCGTGGCGGGCGCGGCCGGTGCCCTGGGCGTTTCGGCCCTGGTCGGGAGCGTGCCGGCGGGCCCGGGTCAGGCGGAAGTCTCGGGCTATGTTCCCGTTGCCTACGCCGCCGAGTCGGCCACCGCCAAGAACTACGAGATCGACGGCGTGCATTCGGGCGTGGTCTTCCGCATCATGCACGCCGGGGCCGCGCCCTTCCACGGCATGTTCCCAACGCTGTCGGGCACGATGAGCGTGGACGCGCAGAACCCCCAGGCGACGTCGATCGACGTGACCATCGACACGAGCAAGATCTCCACGGGCAACAACAGCCGCGACGACCACCTGCGCAGCGCCGACTTCTTCAACGCCCGCCAGTTCCCCACCAGCACGTTCAAGGCCACCGGCGCCAAGGCGGCCGGTGATGGCGCCATGACCGTCGACGGCGAACTGACCCTGCTGGGCAAGAGCCTTCCCGTGACGGCCACCATCACCCCCACGGGCGAGGGTGAGTTTCGCGGCAGCAAGCGGGCGGGCTTCGAGGCCACGCTGAGCTTCAAGCGCAGCGACTTCGGCATGACCACCTACGTCCAGGAAGGCGTGCTGGGCGACGAGGTGCGCTTGACCGTGTTCATCGAAGGCATCGAGCAGTAAACCCCCACGAGCAAGACCGCATGAATCCAGTCCGTGACGCCCTGATCGCCGGCGTGCTGCCCGGGGCCATCGCCACGCTCGCACTACTTGCCGCGGGCCTGACCATGGCCCTGCGGCGAGGCCCACTGCCACCTTTGGAGATTTCACCCGGGCGGGCGAGGGACATCCATCCTCGTGGCATGGCCGATCGCGGCCTCGTGTTCGCCGCCATGCTCACCGTCGGCGGCGGCGTGGTGCTCTCCATGCGGCTGCTCGAGGCATATCCCGGCTGGTGGCCGCTCAACGTCAGCCAGCGCACGCCCACGCTCGTGGGCATCGCGGCAATCGCGGCGGCCGTCGTCGCCGCCGGCCCCGCGCGATGGTGGTTCGCCCTGCCCGTGGGCGTGCTCACGGCGGGCATCATCAGCCACGGCGTGCGTGCCCCGCTGCCATTCACCGAGAACCTCCCCCTGGCCGTCGCCCTCGACGCGTTGGCCCTTGGCCCCGCGGCCGTGCTCGTGCAAACGCTCATCGACCGGGCCGCCAACATTGAACGCTCCCTCCTGACGCGACCACTGCCCATCGTCGCGCTCGCTCTGGCGCTGTTGCCGGTGCCCGGCATCCTCTTTTTCGCGGGCATCAGTGTCTCGTCTCGGCAGTTCGGCATCGTGCCGGCGGTGCTGATGTCCAGCGCCATCGTGCTGGCCATCGTCGGCCACAGCGCCGCACGCGGGGCCTTCCGCGGCGTGGGCGTGCTCGTCACGCTGGCCATCGGCACGTGGATGCTCCTGGCCCGTACGCTGGGCGAGCCGGTGCTGGGCGATTGGGCGGTCGGGTTCCTGCTTGTCGCGGCCTGTGGCGCGGGCGTGGCCGCCGTCCTTCTCCCAGGGCTCAAGCGTTGGTGGACACCCGCGCTCCTGACACTCTCGCTCGTCGGCGCGCCCGTGGCCGCCGCGGCGTTCGTGCAATACCAGACCAGCACCGCCGGCGACGACGCCGGCCCAAGCCCCGCCGACTACGGTTACTAAGTTCCCAAGGAGAGACCCCATGCCCACGACCCCCACCAAGGCCTACGC
>CAYGTM010000375.1:0-2830 GCA_964352795.1 uncultured Phycisphaera sp. | reverse complement strand
CCTCCACCGCCCCCACCACCAGCCGCGCCGCCGCGTCCCTGGTCTCGTTGTCGCCCAGCGACGCCTCGTGCGCCTTGATGAGCGCCCGGGCTTCGTCCGCCTTGGCGCCTTCTTCGATGAGCGTCGCGCACAACTCCAGGCCCGCCGCACGCCGCTTTGCCTGCTTGTCGCCAAGCAGCCGCTCGGCCACGGCCAGCCGATCATCGGCCTCCAGTTTCGCCAGGCGTTCGATAGCCCCCTTGCGGAATGTCGCCGCGACGCGGTGCAGGTTCTTGACCAGCAGGTCGACCTCGGCCTTCTCGATGGGCACCCTCTTATGCTTGAGGCTTGCGAATGCCTCGCCGTGGACTTCCTTGCGCGCGTCGACGGTCATGCGAACCAGGAAGTCGACGGCCTCTCCGCTCAGCACACGATTCGTGGTCTTCGCGGGCATGGTCTCGTAGGGCATCGGCCGATTTGTGAGATGCCGCATGAACCGCGCACACGCCCACGAATCCAGGCTCTCGGCGTACGGCAGCATGCGCATCGGGTCGGGGCCGGCGATGGCCGCCAGCGCCCGCGCGGGCGTCTTCTTCTCGTCGGTGAACTCGAGCCAGGGCCACAGCAAAGCCTTGGGCTTGGTCTCCTTCCTGGGCATCTCCTCGTAGTACCGCCCCATCGCGTCGAAGAGCTTCTCGTCGAACTTCTCGAACACGGTCCTCGCCAGCCGCTCGGCCCACAACATGCGGATGTGGCCGCAGGTCTCCTTGCCCGCCAGCAGGTGCTCACGAATAAGACCGGTCAGCTCGGGCTGGAGAGTCGCGCGGTCGAGGATCAGCCACGCCGCGAAGCGACGCTCGGGGTCGGTGCTGGCGTTGATGACCGCCTCCCCCAGACGCATCGCGTCCTCGGCGTCGAGGAACGCGGCCGCCCACAGGGCAAAATAGCATTCCTGCGGCGTGCCCTCGGTGACCAGCCGCTCGCGGTCGGCCTGATCGTCCAGGCACTTGGCTACGGTCGTCAGCCCCTCGTTCACCGGCTTCACGCTGCCACCGGCCCACGCCGCGGCGAACCACACGTCGAACGACCGGACCACCGAGCTGAACCTGGCCAGGTCGTGCTCGAGCACCAGGCCGATGAAGGAGCGGAAGGCGTCCGGATGCGCCTCGTCGGCGCGCTCCAGGATCGACTGCCGCAGCCCCTCCTGCCGCTGGGCGGCCAGCAGCATGTTGCTAACGGCCTTCCAGTCGTCGGGGTTCGTGCTGTTGAGCAGGGCGACGATGGTGTGATCCCCGAAGCGGGCGGTCTCATGCCGGCCGGCGACGGTGTCGAGCAAAATCTGGCGGACTTCTGCTGCGTCGGGCCCGCCGGCGTTGAGCGTGGCGGCGAGCAGGCGGCCGATGGGATCATTCCAGATTGCGTTGTATTCGTCGAGCAGGGCGGTGGCGTGCTCGGCGATCCATTGCGGCGTGGGGTCCAGGCCGCGCAGGCAGTCGACCAGGCGGATGATGCACTCGGCCCGATGGTCGAGGAGCTTCTCGACACGTGCTGGCGTGCGGAAGGGGACGGGCTCATAGCCAACGGTGTACGGGCGGAGGGCGAGATCATACCAGAGATGCTCAAGCGAGGGGCCCAGGTGGGTGAAGAGGCCGGCGAAGAAACGCGGGCGTGACACGTCCTTTAGCGTGGCCAGGAACTCGACGGCGGCCCGGCGGCGGTTGGTGTCCTGATGGAGCTCCCAGCGATTCTTCTTGAAGCTTCCCAGCGTGCGTTGCAGGTCGCTGCGCCGCTTATCGCCCGCGGGCGCAAGGGCATCCAGCCGCTTGTCGACCCACTGCTTGTCGCGCAGCGTGTTGATCTGCTCCCGGGCGTCGTCGCTCTGGTCCATGCCGGCTCCCCCCACTGCTAGGTCAATTCTGGCCCCGTGGTCATGCCCCGGCCAGGAACGCCAGCCTGACGAACACGAGGCGGCTGTTCGGTGATAGATATACCGGCTCGTCGAGGCTGCGTTTCTCCACCTCGTCGAGAATCACTAGATACATCCCGTCCTCGAACGCCTGGAGCGCCACCCCGACCGCCTCCTCGGCGTCGGCCTCCTTCGGATCTTCCTTGGACGACGGGTCGACCTTGCCCTTCGCACGGCCCTCGACCATCCGGGCCTCGCTCAGCACGCGATCGAACCGGCGGGCCTGCTGGCGGGCATTGAACAGTTTCACCTGCTCGCGCACCACGTGCTCGATGAGGTGCCGCAGCGTCATCGAACCATCGTCGTGGGCCCCCTCGGGTGGCGGCACGTCGAAGCCGGCGGCTTCCCGCTTGCGGCCGCCGAGCGTGCGGGTGGTGACGTGCAGGGGCATGGCGGGCAAGTGTAGTTGCTGCGGTCAGCTAGCCGGAGCGACCGAGGCCCTCGCCCCCGCCGGCTTCGCCTCCAACTGCGCCCTTGCCTCTGGCCTCGCGCTCACAGCCGGCATCGCCGACCCCTTCGCGCTGGCAATCGACCCGAACGGGAAGCTCCGCTCGCTTGACCACTCGCCCGTCTTGCCGTTGGTCCGCTTGGCCCGCACCTGGTAGCGGATCGCCCGAAGCCCGCTCGGCACGTCCTCGTCTAGAACTTTGCGTTTGGGCGTCATCGCCACCGGCTCCCAGGTCGATTCGCGTCCGTCGAGCCACTCGCACCGCCGGCGGACCTCGTACATCAGGTTGCCGCGGCCCTTGTCGGCGATCCGGAAGGTGAGCGTCAGCTCGCCGTTGGTGCGGGGGGTGACCTTGAGATGGGTGGGCGCCTTGGGCCCGGGCAGGGGGCCCTTCTTCTTGGGCTTGTCGATGGCCGCCCGCGTGTACACCCCCGGGT
>CAYGTM010000374.1:0-2846 GCA_964352795.1 uncultured Phycisphaera sp. | reverse complement strand
CGCCGCGGCGACCAGAGCGACCTTCCAGCCGCGCTGCGCCACGCCGATGGCCAGTGAGACGGCGAGGGGGGGCGTGCCCACGCCGCCCTTGCCCGCGGCGATGGCGATGACCGCGCCCCGGCGCGCCGGGGTGTCGATGCCGGCCCGGGGCTGGGCCATCCGACGCAAGGCAGAGGCCTGATCGGTCGCCGCGGGAGCCATTACAGGGCCGCCTCGACCAGCGGGGCGTGCGCGCGGAGCGCGGCGGGCTCAGGGCTCGACCGCGCGGGCGATCCACCGAGCACCAGCCGTGCCAGGCGATCGGCGCGGCCCGGCTCGATGTGGTCGGGCACTTCCTGGCCCGTGGTCACGAAGCTCAAAGGCAGGCCCAGCAAATGCACCATCGAGATCACCGTGCCGACGTTCTCGGCCTCGTCGAGTTTGGTGAACAGCACCCGATCGGGCCCGACCGTCGAAAAACCCGACGCCGCGCTACGAAGGGCGGAGAGGCCGGCCGTGGCCGAGAGCACCAGGTGCGTCTCGTGCGGCTTGGCGGCGGCGAGGTAGGCGGATAGTTCCTCCACGCGCTGGCCATCACGAGGCGAACGGCCGGCGGTGTCGATCAGCACGACGTCGCAGTCGGCCATCGCCCGGCACGCCGAGGCCATCTCGGCCGGGCTCATCACCACCCGCAACGGCACGCTGATGATGCTCGCGTACGTCCGAAGCTGCTCGACGGCGGCGATGCGGAACGTGTCGGTGGTGATCAGGCCTACGCGCTGCCCACGCCGGAGTTTGTAAGCCGCCGCGAGTTTGGCGATGGTGGTCGTCTTGCCCACGCCAGTGGGGCCGACCAGGGCGATGGTCAGCGGGCCGTCACCAAGGCGCCCTCGACCCGGCTTGGCGACGGGGATCGACTCGGCCAACGCCCGCAGCGCGGCGGCACGCACCACGCTCGCCTCGCCCAACTCGTCTCGCCCGAGCACATGACGCACCTGAGACACCACTTCGTCGGCCAGGTCACGGTCGACCTCGGCCTCGATCATTTGGGTATATGCCTCGGCCAGGGGCTCGCCCAGGGAAGCGGCCGACAATGGGCCGGCGTGCTGGGTGTGCATCATGCGGCCGAGCAACTGACGCAGGCTTCGCAGTTCGCCTTCGACATTGCCCGACGGAACCGTGCTCGGCACGCCAGAGTTTCGCACACGTAGCCGCTCGGCGGGCGGCTCCTCACGCCTGGGTGTCTCGGCCACCACCGGCTCGGGTGTTGGTGGCAAGGGCGGCTGGGCCGAGGCGAGCGCGGTGTAGCGCTCGAGCAACTCGCGCCGGCGTTGGGCGGAGGTCGGGTCGGCGGGAGCCTCGGTATTTGGCCTGACTGGTTTCGGAGCCGGTTGCCGCGGCTGGGGAGTGTTGGCAGCGGGCTGACGAGGTGCCTGCCCGCGCTGGCGCTCGCGCACCACCGAGGCCGGCGAGGCGGTCACCTCGACGACGGGCCGGCCACCAATGCCAAACAGCCCGCCGACCTTGTAGTTGCGTGTATGGAGGATGATCGCATCGCGCCCCAACTCGCGTTGGACGGCGTCGATGGCGTCGGCCATCGATCGTGCACGATACGTTCGGATGCCCATGCCCTCCGTGGCTCCTTCCGATTCGAGTCGGGCCTCCGGCCCGGCTGGGTATCGCCCGCACTATCGGCCGGGATTGTTCCTGATGACGATTTTTTCACTCTGAAAGGGAAATGGACGGGCCATGAACAGCATCGACTCAACCCGCACGCGCCGCGGCCTTCTCCCCAGGCGGCCTCACCAGCCCCATCGCATTGAGCCCGATCTTCTGGTCTACCTCGTTATACCCCAGCACGGCCACGCCCGGCAACCGAGGCTCCATGATCTGGAACAAGACCGCCCGCACCGTGGGCGAGGCCAGAAGCACGGGCGAGCGCCCCGCGTTGACCACCGGCTGGAGGGCCTTGGAAATCTGCTCGGCCACGGCGTTGGTGACGCCCGCGGGCATGGTGAGCGTGGTGCTGTCGCCGCCGCGATCGATGTAGCTGCTCACCAGGTCTTCCATCGCCGGGTCGACCGTGGCGCACGCGAGCACGAGTTGGCCCTCGCCCTCGTCGACGGCGTACTGGTGGCAAATAGCCCGGCGCAGTCCATTCCGGACGTACTCGGTAAGCACGTCCACGTCCTTGGTCTTGCCACCCCAGTCGGCCAGCACTTCGAGGATGGTCTCCATGTCCCGAATGGGCACGCGCTCGCGCAGCAGGTTTTGCAGCACATGCTGGAGGTCGGCGAGCTTCACCGGACCGCCCAGGGCCTCTTCGACCAACTTGGGCGCGCGCTCCTTCACGCCCTCGAGCAGGTTGCCCACCTCCTCGCGCGTCAGCAACTCGCCCGCGTGGGCCTTGACCACCTCGGTCAGGTGCGTGGTCAGCACGCTGGTGGCGTCGACCACGGTGTAGTTCATCGATTCCGCACGCGAGCGCATGTCGGTGGTGATCCACCATGCGTCGAGCCCGAACGCCGGCTCGCGCGTGGCCTCGCCCTGGATCTTGCCGGTGGCGATGCCCGGGTCCATCGCGAGCAACTGGTCGGGCCGCGTCTCGCCCCGCGCCACGTCGGCCCCGCGGATGCGCACGCGGTAATGGGTGGGGTGCAACTGCAAGTTGTCGCGGATGCGCACCGGCGGCATCACAAAGCCCGAATCGAGCGCGAGCTGACGACGAACATGCGAGATGCGTTCGAGCAAATCCCGACCATCGCCCGTGCCCACCAGCGGCACGAGGGCCTGGCCTACCTCGAGTTCCAGCAGATCGACCTTCAACAGGCTCTCGACACCCGGCGGCGGGGGCGGCGGCGCAGGTG
>CAYGTM010000373.1:0-2850 GCA_964352795.1 uncultured Phycisphaera sp. | reverse complement strand
AACTCGGGCTTGGGAAGAGGGCCGGGGGTCAGGGGGGCTCGGCCATCGGCGAAGAGGATTGTGGCGTCGATGTCGCCCGAGTCCATCGTGGCCAGCGGGTTGAGCACGATGGCGTGGCAGCCCTTGCGGGCCATCTTGGCCAGGGCGCGGTCGTGATCATCGGCGTGTTCTTCCAGAGCGAAGCCGATGGCGATGGCGTGGCGCTTGAGCACGCCGGTGGTGCTCGCCAGCAGGTCGGGCACCGGTTCGAGGGTCAGCGTGAGGGTGTCGGCGGTGCGGGGGAGTTTCCCTAGAGAGGGGTTGGCCGGGCGATAGTCGGCCACGGCGGCGGCCATGATGAGGATGTCGCAAGCGGGGGCGTGGTGGGCCAGGAGCGCTTCGAGGTCGTGCGATGTACGGAACCGGATGGTGGTGGCGAGCGAATCTGGTGCTTGCTCGGGGTCGGCGTTCGCCGGGCCTTTTTGGGCATGACACTGGGCATGACATGTTCGGATATTGGATGGTCCGTTTGGACCGAGCAACAGCGTGGCGCGACAGCCGCGAGCGGTGGCCGCGTCGGCCATGGCGAGCCCCAGCCGGCCCGACGACCGATTGGCGATGTAGCGAACGGCGTCGATGGGCTCGTGCGTGGGCCCCGCGGCGATGAGCACCGAAGCGTCAGGCCCGGCGGGCGTGTCATCTGGAGAACGCATCGGCATCATGGCTCGCGGGACGGTCGGCTCGAGGGGCAACATCAAGCGTAGGTCCGGTTCGGGTTGGGTTGGCGCGAAGTCTTGTTGGGTTGCCCTTCGGGCCCGCCACGGGCGTACGCTGTCATGGTCCGCCGCGTGGGCTTCAGGCTCGCGCGGGGCTATCGCAGACTTCGCAGCTCGATGACCTGATTCGGGTCAATGGTCGGGATAAAAGGGCGTTATGGCACGAAATCGCAAGAAGCTCGGTGAGATCCTGGTGACCGGCGGCATCGTCAGCCAGGAGGACATGGACAAGGCCATCGGCATCGCCAAGGGCTCGCGCCGGCGCATCGGCCAGGCGCTGGTCGAGGCGGGCTTTGCCACCGACGAACAGGTCGCCCAGGCGCTGGCCGAGCAATATGGCGTGCCGTATGTCAACCCGAACGACCCGGCGACCAAGGAAACGGTCAAGCTCGAGCTGATCCCCAAGGAGATCGTGCGCAAGCACATGGTGCTGCCGGTGTCCAAGGACGGCGGTCGCTTGAAGCTGATCGTGTCGGACCCGATGGACCTGGAACTGCAAGACATGCTGCGGTTCCGGTTGAATCTGGAAATCGATCCGCTGCTGGCCTCCAAGACGGCGATCCGCGCGTTCCTCGAGGGCGGTGCCCAGAACGGGCAGGCCCCCGCCGCGGACGACGCCAAGCCGGGCGAGAAGGGCCTGGTGACCGCGTCGATCGACCGCTCGGTGGATCGCTCGGTGGACAAGTCCATCGACGTGGAGTCCGAGAGCGCGCCGATCGTCAAGCTGGTCAACCGCATCCTGAGCGAGGCGGTCCGCATGAGGGCCAGCGACGTCCACATCGAGCCCATGAGTGATCGCGTGCGCCTGCGCTACCGCATCGACGGCGTGTGCATCGAGCGCGACAACCTTCCCAAGCGCATGCAGCCCGCGTTGCTCAGCCGCGTGAAGCTCACCGCCGGCATGAACATCGCCGAGAAGCGCGTGCCCCAGGACGGCCGCATCAAGCTGCCCGTCGACCAGACCGACATCGACTTTCGCGTGTCGGCCTGCCCGACGTACCACGGCGAGAGCGTGGTGCTGCGTATCCTGCGGCCCGACGCGGTACGCATCGGTCTGGTGAACCTGGGCTTCGAGCAGGACAACCTGGACGTCTTCAACAAGATCATCCGCCGGCCCAACGGCATCTTCCTGGTCACCGGGCCCACGGGTTCGGGCAAGACCACGACGCTGTACTCGGCCCTTGACGTGCTCAATCGGCCCGATCGCAAGATCATCACGGCCGAAGACCCGGTGGAGTACAACTTCGAGGGCATCAACCAGTGCCAGGTGCGCGACTCGATCGGGCTGACGTTCCCGGCGATCCTTCGGAGCATGTTGCGTCAGGCCCCCAACATTATCCTGGTGGGCGAGATCCGCGACCGTGAGGTGGGCGAGATCGCCATCCAGGCCGCCCTGACGGGCCACTTGGTGTTCAGCACCTTGCACACCAACGACGCGCCGAGCGCCATTACGCGTCTGATCGACATGGGCATCAAGCCCTTCCTGGTGGCCAGTTCGATCCAGGCCGTCATGGCCCAGCGGCTGATCCGCATGTTGCACCAGCCCAGCAAGGTGCTCGACGATGCGCCGGACCCCAAGTTCCTGCACTTGTCGGGCATCAAGACGGGCGAGTGGGAGGGCAAGGTGTACAAGCCCGGCAGTTCGGCCGAAGCGCCCACTGGCTACAAGGGCCGCAAGGCCATCTTCGAGATGATGATCATGAACAGCGACATCCGCGAGATGGCCTTCCGCAAGGCCCCCGTGGCCGAGCTGCGCGTGGCGGCCCTCAAGAGCGGCATGAAGACCCTGACCGAGGACGGCAAGCGCAAGATCCTGAAGGGACTGACCACCCCGGCCGAAGTCGCCCGCGTGACCCAGGTCGCCGACTGAACCCAAGTCGAGCCGCGCCGCCCCGGCGGCGGGCTCGCCCGTTGTGAGGAGTGCATCGATGGCCTCGTACCAAGAAGAATCAAGCCAGGCCCGCGGCGGGTCGGCCACCGTTCAGATCGATCGGTTGCTCGACACCGTGGTCCGCACCGGCGCAAGCGACTTGCACCTGACGGTGGGTCGCAAGCCCACCGTCGCCGAGACGGTTGGTGATCAGCTCGCCGCCGC
>CAYGTM010000372.1:0-2851 GCA_964352795.1 uncultured Phycisphaera sp. | reverse complement strand
ATCCCGGAGGACTCCCAAGCATGTCCCAAGCGACCACCGCGCCAAGCAGCACCGACACGCACACCACGCTCCCCGCCGACACCAACCAGGCCCGCGGCATCGCCCGCTACGCCATCGACTTCATGGCGAGCGGTAAGCCCTCACCGGACGTGCTCGAGCGCACCAACCTCTTCTACACCGATGCGTGCCTGTGCGGCGTGAGCGCCCTGGCCCTGCGCACCAACGCCCCGACGATACTGAGGGAAGAGGCGTTGCAGTACGCGGTCCCGGAAGGGCATACGGGCAAGCCGCTCGGCAACTCCACGACCCACGGGGCCACCTGCTTCGGCTCGTCGCAACGCGTGAAGGCCGAGAAGGCGATCCTGGCCAACGCCAACGCCGTCCGCGAGTGGGACAGCAACGGCACCAACTTCGGCTACAACCCCACCCTCGGCCACACCGCCGGCGAGTTCGGGCATAATGATTTTTACGCCGTCCCGGTGGCCGCCGCCCAGATGCTTGGCGCGGGCGGCGACGTGGCGCTCAAGGGCATGGTCTGCCTCGACGAGATCCGCGGGCGGCTGGCCGAGGTGTTCAGCCTCAAGACGTACAAGGTCGACCACGTCGTCCACGGCGCCATCGCCAGCGCGGCGGTGTTCGGGGCCATGCTGGGCGCCACCGAGGACCAGATCGAGCGGGCCATCGGCATGGTCGTGGCCCACTACATCCCCTTCCGCGCCATCCGCGCGGGCAAGCAGCTCAGCGACAGCAAGGGCGCCAGCGCCGCCATCAGCACCGAGGTCGCCATCATGAGCATGAAGCGCTGCATGGCCGGCTTCCTCGGCCCGCGCGACATCTTCCGCAACCCCGAGGCCATCTTCCGCATCTTCGAGGGGCCCGGCCAGATGTTCAAGGCCGTCAACGCGACCGATGCGAACACCGAGAAAGGGGACGCTTCCCCCTTCGATCTTGTGCTGGCGAAATCCGGCAGCGACTTCGCCGTCATGGGCATGCACTTCAAGCTGGGTTTGTATGAGCACCAGAGCGCGGGCGCGCTCCAGGCGGTCCTCGACCTGTTCACCAAGAACCCCGGCCTGCTCGAGCAGACCGACGGCGGCGCGATCAAGAATATTAATGTCGTCGCCTACGAGCCCGCCTTCGGCATCATCGGCGACCCCGCCAAGCGCACCCCCACCACCCGCCAGAGCGCCGACCACAGCATGGTCTACATCGTGTCCACTTTGATCCGGAAGGCCTTGGAATCGAAGAAGGTCAATTGGAAGGACCTCATCCTCACCCCCTACGACTACGACCGCTCGTCGATCCACAACCCCATCACCCGCTCGCTGATGGAGAAGATCACCTTCGAGCACGGCGGACGCGACTACGACGACAAGTACCCCGACGGCATCCCCACCAGCATGGCCATCACCGACACCAGCGGCACCACGCACGACTCCGGGCTCGTCATGTACCCCGCCGGCCACGCCCGCAACACCGAGGCCGACCTGCACGACATCCTGGCCAACAAGTTCCGCGTCATGGGATCGCTCGCCGGTGACGCCGACGCGATCGTGGGCCGTTTCGAGAGCTTCGGTACCAAGTCCGCCGCCGAGGTCGCCGCCGTCCACGACTTCGACATCGCGTTCAAGGACGACTTCGACGACGCGGAGTGAGACGGAGATGAAAGGCCCGCGTGTTGGCACGATTGACTTGTGTTCGTGACCTGCTAGAGTTCGCTATGTCCCCGAACTGCTTCCATCACCATCATGGCCATACAACGCACCCGCACGGGGGCTGGCGATGATTCTGGACTGATGGACCCGAACAGGTTCTCCAGATGCGAACGCCGGCTTCGAGCCGGCGTTCTTCGTTGTGGGGCGTCCCCATCCTCGAAGGCCTCGGCACGAAGCCCGCACAGCGGAGCTTCTTGCGATGACGACTTCGACACACACCGTCCCATCGACCACGACGCAGCCGACGCGCGCCACGGCGGCCATCCGCCTGGCGCTGCCCAAGGGACGCATGCACGTGGGCGTCGCGCAGTTGCTCGCGGACGCCGGCATGCCGCTCCGGGCGGGCGGACGCGACTATCGCCCGGCCGTCACCGGGACGACCTCGCCGAACGGCGCCTTCGAGGCCAAACTGCTCAAGCCGCGGGCGATCGTCGAGATGCTCCGGGCCGGGCGGCGTGACGCGGGGTTCGCCGGGGCCGACTGGGTGCGCGAGACCGGTGCCGAGCTGGTCGAAGTGCTCGATACCGGGCTGGATCCCGTGCGATTGATCGCCGCGGCGCCCGTCGCTCTGGCCAGTCAACTGAACGATGGGAACGTGCCGGACCACCCGCTCGTCATCGCCTCGGAATACGAGAACCTGGCCCGCCAGTGGATCGCCGACAAGGGCCTGGATGCCACGGTCCTGTGCTCGTATGGCGCGACCGAGGTGCTGCCGCCCGAGGACGCGGATGGCATCATCGACAACACCGCCACGGGCGCGACGCTGGCGGCCAACGGGCTGACCATCATTGATGAACTGATGGTTTCTTCGACGCGGCTGTACGCCTCTCGGGAAGCGATGGCCAACCCATCCACGCGTGAACGCATCGAGCGGTTCGCCCTGCTGCTGGGCTCGGTGCTCGAAGCTCGCCAGCGCGCGATGCTGGAGGTCAACGTGCCAGCCGACCGTCTCGACGCCGTGGTGGCGGCGCTGCCGTGCATGCGTGAGCCCACGGTGTCGCCGCTGCGCTCGAACTCGGGCTATGCCGTGAAGGCTGCGGTGCGCCGCGAGGAGCTGGCCGGCGTCATCCCCCTCAACAAGCAACTGCGCGGCACCGGCGTCCTCGTGCCACGGCCCGACCAGCTCGTGCCCTCGC
>CAYGTM010000371.1:0-2855 GCA_964352795.1 uncultured Phycisphaera sp. | reverse complement strand
GGCCCACACGCCCGGATCGTCGGTGCTCTTGCCGTAGCCGTCGATGATGCCCATGTAACTTCCAAGGAGTTTGAGCGCGTCGTCGTACGCCTCGTCCTTCAAAACGGTCGCCGATTCGGCCGCCTCGATCGCCGAAATCTGCGAGGCGTGCCGATCTTCTAACAAGGTCACGGCAGTGTTGAAGCCGAGGACCTGGGCCTCGGTCAGGCCGATGTCCGGCACCCCGGCCTGCCCGCCCATCCACGTGTTGGCCCGAGCCCGCATCCAGGCGATAAGGTCCGCCTGCCGGCTCGGATAGCGTCGAGTCGTCATCACGATTCTCCAATCATCCGCGTGGCCAGGCGACGAATCACAAAAGGGCCGAGCCACTCACCCACCGGCGGCCCCCCGACAGACTCTTGTCGGGGCCAACACCGCCGGCCGGGAGTGATTTCGGGACGTTTCGGGGGCGACTTTACCGGTTGTGACGATTTTGAGGAAAGTTTTTTGTGGGGGCTCACGCCGGCGTATCGCCCAGGCGTTCGAGGATCCGCTCGGCCAAGAGCCGAAACTGCCCCTCGGCGTCGCGGACGGCCTGCGCGTGGCCACCGATGGCCCCGTCGGCGGCGGTCAGCTTGAACATCGGCTTGCGGGCGTCCTGGGCCATGGGCATCAGGCTCTTGAAGTGCTTGAGCATGGCCAGTTGGTGAGAATCCTCGCCCCACACCGGCTCGGGCTCGCGGAGCATCTGCGTGGCGTAGACCTCCGGGATGCGGTCGGCCCACTTGCGGTAGGCCTTGACGGGGCGGTTCTCTCGCACCGACGGATTGACCAGAACGTACCCAAGGGGCATCATCCTGCCTTCGGGCACGACCGCGTCCTTGGTCGCCTCCCGAAAGTCCTCACGCGCATACGAGCGCCACTCGGTCCTCCATCGTTCGAGCGTTGGCCCCAGGTTGCGCAGGCCCTGCAAGCTGAAGAGGTCGGCACCGAGCGGAATGACGATCGCATCGGCGGCGATCATCGCGGATCGATTGAGCGCCCCCACGCTGGGGCCGACATCGATCATCGCAAGGCTTGCGTCGTGGGCCTGGCCCACACGCGAGATCGTCCGATCAAACGCCGTCGTGACCCGGAAGGCGTAGTTCGCTTCGGCCGAGCCGGGCGCCGACAGCTTGCCCCACGCCTCGCTCAGATTATCCTCGAACGCGCTCAGGCCCAGGTCGCCGGGGATGAGCCAGAGGCCGTCCTTGATCCGTGTGGCTTGCGGTGGAGCGATGTCGCCCTCGTGGTCCATCAGCGGCTTCACCGCGCCGAGTATCGTGCGGGGGTGCTCGCCCTCGGGCCACAGCGCCTCCAGCTCGTCATCATCCAGGAACGCGCTGGACAGGTTCGACTGGGGGTCCAGGTCCACCGCCAGCACGCGGCTGCCCATCTCGCGGAACATCCACGCGAGGTGGTAGACCAGGCTGGTCTTGCCCACGCCCCCCTTGTTGTTGAAGAACGCGATGGTCCTCATGGGCGCTTCCTCACCAGCATCAGCACGTGGTTGGGCTGGATCTGCGGCTCCAGCGGCGGGCTGCCGTTCTTCTCCAGCTCGTCGCGCACGATGTCGAGCCCGACACCGAACTTGTTCACGAACCCGAACGTCTTGGCCGCCTCGGCGAGCACGAGGTTGCGGTACGCAGTCCCGACGAAGAGCTGGTCCTCGCTCATGTCGCCGTAGAGCCCGCCGGGGTTGTACACCTCGAGGCGGTCTTCGTACTTGTGGATCGCCACCGGGGTGGTCGAACCCTCGTAGTTGCGGTGGATGATCGCATTCATGAATAGCTCGTGGAGGGCCCGCCACGGGTAGTCGGCCACGTCCCGCTCGCGCATCGATTCGTCGCGCACCGGCCGCACACGCGCCAGGGTCCGGGCCAGTTCGTCCAGTGCCGAGAGCACCGTGTAGAGATCGCCCGACATCCGACGCTCTTCGAGCACAGGATCGGACTGCCTCGTGCCCTCGAAGGCGAGGTACTGGACATAGGCTCCCGGAAAGAACCGCTCCGGATCGGTCCCGAAGGCGAGGATGGCCGCGTTCGTCGGGCACTTGAAGCCGGTATGCCAGAATCGCAGCGCAGAGAGTTGGTGCTCGGGCGGACGATCGTTCTCGTCGAGCGTCTCACGGCTCACCGCCGCCGGAAGGTAGTTGAGCGTGAAGCGGTCCATGGCGAGATCTTCGAGGCTGGCCTCGCGGCACGCCCGCAGATCCCACGTGTGCGCCCGGTCAATCCTTCGCTCGTTCAGTTGCCGCTCTTCCTGCGCGCTCGCCCTGCCCCTGCGGGGTCCGACGCGGATCCACACGTCCGACTTGTACCTGACGGGGGGCATGTCGGAGGGCTCCACGCGGACATAGGCCACCTCGTGACCATCCACTTCGTGGTGGCCGACGACCATGGAAGGGATGGGCACGATGTTCCCGTTGTCCCGCACGGCGGCCAGGCTCTTGAGGAGTTCATCGGTCACCGCCAGGCCCGTCGGTACGCCCGCGTCGTCGACCCCGACGAAGAAGTACCCCGGCTTGCCATGGCCGGGCATGTCGTTGGCGAAGGCGCACACCGCCTGCCCGAGCTTGTCGTTCTTCTGGAAGCTCGCCGTGCGCTCGACGCGGTCGGACTCCCGGTCGGCGAGCAGCTTCTCGATGTCCTCGCTGGCGTTCACAGGCCATCATACCGCCGGCGTGCCAGACGCTCGCACGCTCGCCGGACCATGCCCTGCCGCCGTCCCGGCGTTCCCCAAGCCGTCCCCGCCGCGCCCGGAATGCGTCGCGGAGCGCCCCGGGCGGCTCCCGCAGCGCCCGGGGTGGCCGGGGGCGCGCCCGGATCGGTGGCGGG
>CAYGTM010000370.1:0-2859 GCA_964352795.1 uncultured Phycisphaera sp. | reverse complement strand
GGGCGTGGGGCTGGCCGGGGGCAGCAGGCCCGCCGCGGCGTACACCGAGGGGTCGCCCTCGGCCCGGGCAAAGGCCCGGATGGCGGCGATGAGGTTGGCCACGAAGGTGCGCATCGTGGCGATGGCCTCGTCGCGGCTGATCAGGGCGTTGCGGGCGGCCAGTTCGGCGGCCTGCTGGGCGGAATAGGCGTCCCGAGCGGTCTGGGTCAGCAAAGCCGCCGCGGCGACTTGCTCGACCGACAACCCCACGGCGGCGGGGTCGGCCTGCCACAGGGGGATGCGGTCCTCGAGGTACTCGATGGGGGCGACGACGGGCGAAGTTGGGATGGCCATTGGCGGCTCCGTTTCTTGGTTTGGGGTCGCCCGGCTGGCCGCGTCCAAGCGGCCCGGATTCGTGTGTGGACGGGCGACCCTGTCCTGCTCCCACCAATGTCGTCGCCATCGAATGGCGACTTCACTCGCAATCGAGCCCAGACCAGAAGTTTTTTCTTGGATCGCTTTCGCGGCCCCCCAGCGGCCCGATCGGCCGCGGCCCACCCCCGATTCCGGGGGGCCCTTGTCGGCTCGCGCGGGGGCGTTCTTGAGGGGCCAAACATCATGGATTGCCCGGGCCCCAAGGGCCGCTCATCGCGGCCGAACGGCCCTTGGACGCGGCCAAAAGGCCGTTCGAGAGGGCCACACGGCCGTTCGAGAGGGCCAAGCGGCCCTTGATCGCCATCAAAGGAGCCCAGGCCGGCGATCGTGGGCCGTTCGCTGGCGATCAGAGCCCGTTCGGTCGCGGGTCGCGGCCCAAAGCCGGGCTCAGGGCCTGCGCCAGAGCATCCGGATGGTGGGCGGGATGAGCCAGACGAGCTTGTCGAGGAACCAGACGCGGAGGCAGTCGAGGTAGAGGAGGATGATCTTGAGGATGAAGCAGGCGTTCAGAAAGGCCCGGGCACCGCGGGAGCGGTAGCGCTTGCGATAATCGAGGAAATCTTCATGATCCTCGGCAAAGGACGGGTTGAACGCGTCGATGCGGATCCCTTTTGGCAACAGGAAGGCGAGCAGCTGCGCCAGGCGTTTGGTCTCGACAGGATCAAGGGAGGCGAGGGCCGAGACGGCCCGCTGTGCGGTGCTCGATGCCACGCTACTCGTGTAGACGCCAGCGTCGGCCAACGCCGCAACCACCATGAACACTGGCAACCACATGCACCAGATCACCATGTGGGTTAAAAACCGAGCGACTTGGAACACAACTTTTAGGCACCCGATGAAGCCGAAGAGACAAGGCATGAACCACCACTCGTCCCGCCAGAGAAACAAGAAGATGGCTGCCGTGGCGACATATGCGGCGGTCGCCAGTGCCGCACCCACAAACGCCGGAACCTCAGCGAGCACGACGAGAATCACTTCCTGATCGCGCCATTCGTCCCATGGAGCATCAGCGAGGAAGAGACGAACGATTTCGCCTGAATAAGGAGTATTGCGGTGTTGAATGCTCATATCGCCACCCCCGGCATCCCAACCAGCGGCTGCTCATAGAAGTCTCGCGTGCGCTCGTGCGCCCGGTGCCCCTCGGCGGTGACCTTGAACACCTTCCGCCGGTACGTCTCGCCGTCCTCCTGCCACTCTTCCCAGTCGCCCTCGAGCAGGCCGGCGTCGACCATGCGGGCGAAGAGCTGGTAGGCGGCGGCCTTGGTCTTGTTGTGGCCCTGGGCCTTCATGGCGTCGCGGATGTCGCGGCCGGACATCTTCCTGGCTCCCATGATGGCGATGATCTGGTACTGGAGTGGTGGGAGTGGTTCGGGGCGTGGCATGGTGGGTCAATGCTACCTTACCCATTCGGGTGGGTCAAGGTCGCATTATCCGTCACTGTATGGCCCCGGAGCCGGGCCGGAGCGAGCCCGCGAGCGCTCAAGCCAGGCTGGCCATGTCGATCACGAACCGGTACTTCACGTCGCTCTTGAGCATCCGCTCGTACGCCTCGTTGATCTGGTCCATGCGGATCAGCTCGATGTCGCACACGATGTCCTTCTGGCCGCAGAAGTCGAGCATCTCCTGGGTCTCGGCGATGCCGCCGATGAGCGAGCCGGTCAGCACGCGGCGGGGGGCGATCAGGCCGAACATGTGCACGGGCTGGGGGTTGGGCGGCACGCCCACGACAACTAAGGTGCCGTCGAGCTTGATGAGGTTCAGGTACGCATTGAGGTCGTGGTCGGCGCTCACCGTGTCGATGATCAGGTCGAAGCTGCCCGCGTGGGCCTTCATCTCGTCCTCGTTCTTGGAGATCACCACCTCGTCGGCGCCGAGCTTCTTGCCGTCCTCGACCTTACTCGGTGAAGTCGTGAACAGCACGGTGTGCGCGCCCATGGCGTGGGCGAACTTGACGCCCATGTGCCCGAGCCCGCCCAGGCCGACGATGCCGACCTTCTTGCCCTTGCTCGCGCCCCAGCGTTTGAGGGGCGAGTACGTCGTGATGCCCGCGCACAGCAGGGGCGAGGCGGCGGCGGGGTCGAGGTTCTTCGGGACGCTCAAGGTAAACTTCTCGTCGCACACCACGCGCTGGGAGTAGCCGCCGTAGGTCATGCCGCCGAGGTGCTTGTCCGCCCCGTTATAGGTAAAGACCGCGCCTTGCTCGCAGTACTGCTCCTCGTCCCGCTCGCAGTTGCCGCACGTGCCGCACGAATCGACCATGCAGCCCACGGCGGCCAGATCGCCCTCCTTGAACCGCGTGACACTCTTGCCCACGCGCGTGACGCGGCCGAGGATCTCGTGGCCGGGCACGACGGGGAACGTGGTGCCGCCCCACTCGTTGCGGGCGAAGTGCAGGTCGCTGTGGCACACGCCGCAGTAGAGGATCTCGATCTCCACGTCCTGGGG